>CAZXOH010000001.1:0-22082 GCA_964642345.1 uncultured Muribaculaceae bacterium
TAAGTTTTTCAATGCTTAGTGAAGATTTTTAATTTAAAACTGTCAAACTCGGGAATATTTTATTAATTAGATAGATTATCTATCTTTTTTCTGATATAATAGCAAATGAAAGAAGGATTCTTATGTCACAAAAAAGTTATAATGGAACACCAACTTTGTATGTAATTCCAACTCCAATAGGAAATATGGAAGATATAACAATAAGAGCATTAAATACTTTAAAAGAAGTAGATGTTATATTTTGTGAAGATACAAGAGTAACATCACAATTATTAAATTATTTTGAAATTAAAAAAAGACTAATTTCTAGTCATAAATTTAATGAAAAAGAAAATTACAAAAAGTTACTTGAATATTTAAATAATGGTAAAAATGTTGGAATTGTTACTGATAGAGGAACTCCAATAATAAGTGATCCAGGATTTGAATTAGTAAAATGTGCAATCGAAAATAATTTTAATGTTGTCTCATTACCAGGTGCAACAGCATTTGTTCCTGCTCTAACTTCTTCAGGAATATCTCCTCAACCTTTTTTATTTTATGGATTTTTAATTAATAAAGAAGGTAAAAGAAAGAAAGAATTAGAAGTATTAAAAAATAATAAAGAAACAATGATTTTTTATGAATCTCCACACAGAATAATTGAAACATTAGATAATATGTTAGAAGTATTTGGTAATCGAAAAATAAGTATTTCCCGGGAAATATCTAAAAAATTTGAAGAAATTTATAGAGGAACAATTGAAGAAGTAAAAGAACAAATGCTTGAAATTAAAGGGGAAATAGTGATTGTTGTTGCGGGAAATACTTCAAAAAATACATTTGAAAATTTAACAATAATTGAACATGTAAACTTATATATTAAAGAAGGAATGAGTAGTAAAGATGCAATAAAACAAGTTTCTCAAGATAGAGATTTAAATAAAAACGAAATATATAAGGAATATCATAGAGGTGAATAATGAAATTAATAGTAGGATTAGGAAATCCTGGTAAAGAATATGAAAATACAAGACATAATATGGGTTTTATGGCAATAGATAAATTTGCTAAAAAACATAATATAACAATATCAAAAAATAAATTTGGTGGTCTATATGAAGAAACTAATATTAATGGAGAAAAAGTAATTTTATTAAAACCACAACAATATATTAATTTATCAGGTGAAGTAATAAAAAAATATGTTGAATTTTATAAAATAAATGTAAATGATGTATTAATAATAAGTGATGACTTAGATCAAGAAATTGGAAAATACAAATTAAAATATAAAGGTTCGAGTGGTGGACATAATGGTTTAAAAAACATTGAATTAAATTTAAAAACAAATGAATATAAAAGAATTAAAATAGGAATTTCTAATAATAAAAAAATAGATACTAAAGACTATGTTTTAGGTAAAATAGATAACCAAACAAAAGAAAAATTAAATAATGTATTTGAAATTGTGGAAAAAATTTTAGATGATTATTTTGTTTTATCTTTTGATAATTTAATGAATAAATATAATTAATGATACTTAAAAGTATCATTTTTGTACTAGGAGGAATAGTATGTTTAATAATTTATTTAAAACAAATGATAAAAATGTTAATGGACTGACTGATGAACTTCAATCAATATATATATATAATTATTATTTACAAAATAATAAACCAATTATATTTGTGACAAGTTCATTGTATGAGGCAAATAAAATATATCAATCTTTACTTAATTATACTAAAAATGTAGTATTTTTTCCCATGGATGATTTTTTAACAAGTGTTGCGTTAGCAGCTTCTCCTGAACTTAGAACTAATCGAATTGAAACAATAAATAAAATAATAGAAAATAAAAAACAAATAATTGTAACAAATTTAATGGGTTTTTTAAGATTTCTTCCACCTAAAAATCAATTTATTAAACATCATTTAGAAATAAAAGTAAATGATGAATATGATATAAATTGGTTAGCTAAAGAATTAGTATTAATGGGTTATAAGAGAGATACAATAGTTACATCAACAGGTGAGTTTGCACTTAGAGGTTTTGTATTAGATATTTTTCCGATAGGAAATAATAATCCAATAAGAATAGAATTTTTTGGTGATTCAATTGAAGAAATAAGAGAATTTAATTCTGAAACACAATTAACTATAAAAAAATTAGATAATATTAAAATTTCAACAAACACTGAATTATTATTTGATGAAAATGTGGATAACTCTATAAAAAAATCTAATTTAATTGAATATTTGGATAAACCTCAAGTTTTTTTCCACAATTATAGTGAAATTGAAACAAACTATCAAAAATTATGTGAAGATATAATTGAATATAATTCTTCTCAAAATGTTACAACTAAATATATGTTTAATTTAGAAGAATTAAAAAGTATTAATGATATAAATATTAGTAAATTTGATAATAATGTTAATAATACACAAAATTATATTTCCTTTGAAATTGAGCCGTTTACCGGAAATATTTCCACAATTAATATAAAACTTAATAATTACTTAAAAGAAAAAACAATTATAATTTGTTTATCAAGCAGATATCAAATTAATAAAATTGTGGAAAACTTAGATAATAAAAATATAATTATAACTGATGAATTTAATATTTTTGCTAACAAAATTAATTTAATTATTAAACAAATTAATGAAGGATTCAATTTTGATAAATATATTGTAATTAGTGAAAAAGAATTTTTTAATAAAAAAGAAACAAAAATTAATTATAAAAATAGTTTTAAATTTGGAACTAAAATAAGAGATATAAAAAAAATTGAAGTTGGTGATTACATTGTTCATAATGTACATGGTATTGGAAGATATGTTGGAATAAAAACATTAATAAAAAATGGATTAAAAAAAGATTATTTAGTTATTGAATACAAAGATAATGATAAATTATATATTCCTGTAGAAAAAATAGAATTAATTTCGAAATATTCTAGTAATGATAATGTGATACCTAAAATTAATAAATTAGGAAGTTCGGAATGGGCTAAAACAAAAATAAGAGTAAAGAAAAAATTAGAAAATATTGCTTCAGAATTATTAGATCTATATGCTAAAAGAGAAGCTAGTGTTGGTTTTGCATTTAATAAAGATGACGAAAATCAAATTGAATTTGAAAAACAATTTATATATGAAGATACTTTGGATCAAGTAAGAGTAACTGAAGAAATTAAAAAAGATATGGAAAAATCAAGACCTATGGATAGACTATTATGTGGAGATGTTGGCTATGGTAAAACTGAAATAGCATTTAGAGCTATGTTTAAAGCTGTAATATCTGGAAAGCAGGTTGCTTATTTATGTCCAACCACTATTCTTTCATCGCAACATTATAATAATGCTATTGAAAGATTTAAAGAATTTCCTGTTAATATTAGATTATTAAATAGATTTGTAACTAATAAGGAAATTAAAGAAATAATAGAAGGTTTAAAAACAGGAAAAATAGATATTGTAATAGGTACACATAGACTATTAAGTAATGATATAATTTTTAAGAATCTAGGATTATTAGTTATTGATGAAGAACAAAGATTTGGTGTAAAACATAAAGAAAAGATAAAATCTATGAAAAACAATATTGATGTTTTAACTTTATCAGCAACACCAATTCCTAGAACATTGCAAATGTCAATGTTAGGTATTAGAAATTTATCATTATTAGAAACACCTCCTGTAAATAGATTACCAATTCAAACTTATGTTTTAGAAGAAAACAATTTTATTATTAAAGATGCTATATATAAAGAACTTTCTAGAGCAGGACAAGCATTTGTTTTATATAATAGTGTTGAAAATATGGAATTAAAAAAATTAGAATTAGAAAAATTAATTCCAGAAGCAAAAATTACTTATGCTCACGGAAAAATGTCTAAAAACGAATTAGAAGATGTTATGACTTCATTTATTAATAAAGAGTATAATGTTTTATTATGTACTACCATTATAGAAACTGGAATTGATATTCCAAGTGTTAATACATTAATAATTATTGATGCTGATAGATTTGGTCTTTCTCAACTTTATCAAATTAGAGGAAGGGTAGGTAGGTCAAATAAAATTGCTTATTGTTATCTTATGTATAAAAAGGGTAAAACATTATCGGATATAGCAAATAAACGATTATCTGTTATAAAAGAATTTACTGAATTAGGAAGTGGATTTAGAATTGCAGCACGTGATTTGTCAATAAGAGGTGCTGGAGATATTTTAGGTAGTGAACAAGCTGGTTTTATTGATTCGATAGGAATTGAGCTATATTTAAAAATGTTAAATGAAGAAGTAAATAAATTAAAAGGTATAAAAACTAATGAAGATATTCCTTTAGAACAGCCATTAATTGATGTTGAAACAACAATAGATGATAAGTATGTTGAAGAAGTTGATTTAAAAATTGAAATACACAAAAAAATAAATGAAATCGACTCTTATGATAAATTAATTGAAATAAAAAATGAATTGGAAGATAGATTTGGTAATATCAATGAAAGTATTTTAATTTATATGTATGAAGAATGGTTTGAAAAATTAGCCCATAAATTTAATATTAATAAAGTAAGACAAACTAACAATTTTATTGAAATTACTTTACCATTAGAAATTACTAATAAATTAAATGGAGAACTATTATTTATTGAAGCATCAAGAATTACTAGGATGTTTAGATTTAAAATGGATAATAAATGTTTAGTTATAACACTTGACATTGTTAAATTAGATAAACATTTTATTTTTTATTTAATTGAATTAATGGAATTATTAGAAAAAGCAATTAATTAGATTTTATTAAATAAATAATTATTTTTTCATATAAGAGGAATAATTATGGAAGATTTTGTAGAAAAACTTATGAATATAAATGAACCTAAAACAATATTCTTGCTTTGTGGTATATTTATTTTTACGGATGTAATTACTGGCTATTTAAAAGCATTAAAGTTAACAAACTGTAAAAAATAAAAATTCACGTGAGAATTGAGGAAAAATATAATTGTATTGAGGGAAATTATAATTGTATTTTTTTTTCTAAGAAAAAATGTTATAATGTTAATATAACATAGGTGATGATATGAAAGCATTAATAACTGGAGCATCTTCTGGAATTGGTAAAGAAATAGCTAAAAAATTAGACAAATTAGGATTTGAATTAATTTTGGTTGCTAAAACAGAAATAAAACTTTTAGAAACAAAAAAAGAATTAAATAATAATGTTCAAACTATTGTTTTAGATTTATCTAAAGAAGAAAATTGTTATAAACTATACGAGCAAGTTAAGAAAGATAATATTGACATATTAATTAATAATGCTGGATTTGGAATCTATGGTGAATTTATAAATATAGATTTATCAAAAGAACTAAATATGCTAAATACTAATATTAAAACTGTACATATTTTAACAAAACTATTTCTTCAAGATTTTTATAAAAAAAATAAGGGGTATATATTAAATACAGCATCTACAGCAGCATTTTTTTCAGGACCATTAATGTCTAGTTATTATGCTACTAAAAGTTATATTTTACACTTAACCGAAGGAATAAATGAAGAATTAAAACAAAATAAAAGTAAAGTTTATATCGGTATATTATGTCCGGGACCAGTTAATACTGAATTTAACAAAAAAGCAAAAATAAAATTTGGAGTTAAAGCAATGGAACCTGAAGAAGTAGCAACATATGCAATAAAAAAAATGTTTCAAAGAAAAACAATAATTATACCTGGATTTAAAAATAAAATATTAGTTATTTTTGGAAAATTAATTCCAAGAAATATTATGAAAAAAATAAATTATAAAATTCAAAAAAGAAAGGAATTATAATATGAAAAAAGGATTTACTCTAATAGAATTAGTAACTACATTAGTTATTTTATCAATAATTGCAATAATTGTAACACCTAATATCTTGGTAAGCATAAAAGACTATAAAAAACAAGTATATGACACAAATTTAGGTTCAATTAAATCTGCTGCTATGAGTTGGGCAGCAGACAATGTAAATGATACTCATTTTCCAATAGATGAAGAAACATCATTACTTGTAACAATTCAGGAATTAATTGATAGTGGTAACTTAGATGCAGAAATAACAGATCCGATAAATGGTGGAACTTTTGATGATGAAGACCATGACACTTTTGTAATTATTAATTGTACAAATATTGTGGATGAAATAACAGGAGAAATTAAAAACAGAAAATACTCTTATAATGTATATATTAGTAAGGACGATTTAATCGAACAAGCAGCACTAAAATATGCTGAAGATAATAATCTAAAAAACAGTATTACAATTAAAGTAAGTGACTTAAAAGATAAATATATAAAAAATAATATTTATAATACTGAAGAATATATAAATAAAAATGGTGTTCAAAAGAAAGATATTTCAGATAACATATCAATAACAATTACTTATAATAGTAAGGAATATAAAGTAGTAGTAAAATGATTTTACTGCTTTTTAATTAAAAAAATTGTAAAAAAAAAATAAATATATTATAATAGATAGTATTAGTGGGTGGTTAAATGATATCAATTAAAAACTTAAATTTTGTATATAAAAATAAAGTAATATTTAATAATTTAAATTTAGAAATAAAAACAGGTGAATTCGTTTTTATAATAGGAAAAAGTGGTAGTGGAAAAACAACATTAATTAAAATATTATCAGGATTAATAAAAGATAAATTTGATATAAAAATAGACAATATTAAAATAAATGAAATAGAAAAAATAAGAAAAATAATGAATGTATCATTTGAAGGATTAAACACTATTTTTATAACTGATACAGTAAGAGAAGAATTAGAACTAAAACTAAAAAATTTAAACACACCTAAAGAAGAAATAAATAAACAAATAAAAAAAATTACAAAATACTTAGAAATAGAAAATATTCTAGAATGTGAACCTAACTCATTAAGTGGTGGTGAAAAAGAATTAGTAAAAATAGCCGCTACTCTTTTAGGTAATCCTAAAATAATAATACTAGATGAATGTACTTCTATGTTGGATGGAATAACAAAAGAAAAAGTATATAAATATTTAAAAAAAATAAATAGAGAAAATAAGACAACAATAATATGTACTACAAATGATATGGATGACCTTTTATACGGTAAAAGAATAATAATGCTAGGAAATGAAAAAATAGAATTAGATTCAAAAATAAATAAAGCCTTTGAAAATGAAAAAATATTTAAAGAAAATAACTTAGAATTACCATTTATGGCATCTTTATCAAATAAGCTGAAATATTATAATTTGCTTGATGAAATAATATTAGATATTAATAAGATGGTGAATAAACTATGGAAATAGAATTAAAAAACGTAGATTTTACTTATGAAAAGATAAACTATGAAAAAAAAGAAGTATTAAAAAATATAAATATGAAATTTGAAACAGGAAAAATAACCTCAATTATTGGTAAAAGTGGAAGTGGAAAAACAACTTTATTAGAATTAATTGATAATATCCTAGTACCCACAAAAGGTGAAATAAGAATTGAAGATGTAAACAAAATAGGATTTTTATTTCAATTTCCAGAAGAACAATTTTTTAATCAAACAGTAAAAAAAGAATTAGAAGTTGTATTAAAATTAAGTGATTATAAAAAAGATATAAATAAAAGAATTAATGATGTATTAGAAATGGTAAATTTAAATGATGATTATTTAAATGAGAATCCTTTTAATTTATCTAGTGGAGAAAAAAGGAAATTAGCGCTCGCTACTGTATTAATTTTAAATCCAAAAGTAATATTATTAGATGAACCGACAATTGGACTAGATGATAAAGATAAAAATGAAATGATTAAACTAATAAGAATGCTTAAAAATAGATATAACAAAACAATAATAATTGCTTCTCATGATATGAATTTTATTCATAAAATAACAGATTATATATATGTTTTGGACAATAAAAAAATAATTATGGAAGGCGATAAATATTCAATATTTAAACAAGAAGACAAACTTAATAAAATAAAAATAAAAGTTCCAAATTTAATTTCATTTTCTAACAAAGTTCTTAAAACAAAAAAAATAAAAATTGGATATAGAGATGATATAAATGATTTAATAAAGGATATTTATAGATATGTTAAATAACATTCAAATATTTAGATATATTAATACAAACTCAATTATTCAAAAAATTAATCCATTAAATAAACTATTGACTTTAATTATTTTTACAATAATATCAATAACATCAAATAATTTAATAGAACATATTTTACTTATTATATATATATTTATATTAATATTATTATCAAAAGTTAAAATGAATAAATATTTAAAATCAATGAAAAGCTTAATATATTTATTAATACCTATATTTATTATTAATATATTATGTAAGATAGATATTATATTAAGTATAACAAATATTTTTAAAATAATTGAAATATTCATATATAGTTCATTAATAACATTATCTACGACAACAAATGAATTATTATATAGTCTAGATAAATTACTCATACCATTGAAAATTTTAAAAATAAATACAAAAAAAATAATATTTATTTTGACACTTTCAATAAAATTTATACCAATAGTAATAGAAGTATTTAACAAAATTATAAAAGGATTAATAAGTAAAGGAATAAAAAAAAATAAAATATTAGTATTAAAAGCAATAATAATTCCAACATATAGTTTATTAATTAAGAAAGCAGATTTATTAGCTGATGAACTAGAATTAAAATTATATAATTATAATATAAAAATAGATAATTATAATTGGAATCTAAAAGATTGGATAATATTAATAATTTATATAGCAGTATTTGGAGGTAGATATGCGTTATTTAATGACATTTTCCTATGATGGAACAAATTACAATGGTTATCAAAAACAAATAAATAAAAATACAATTCAAGATAATATTGAAGATAATTTATCAAAAATATTAAATAAAAAAACGACAATTAGTTCTAGTGGAAGAACAGATGCTAAAGTACACGGAATAAATGCTAAAGCACATTTTGATAGTGAAACAGAAATAGATATTAATAAATTAAAACATTCACTAAATAAATTAACTAATGATGATATATATATTAAAAAAATAGAAAAAGTACCTGATAATTTTCATGCAAGATTTAATGTTATAAAAAAAGAGTATATTTATAAAATTAATATAGGCGAATATAATGTGTTTGATAGGAATTATGTTTATCAATATAATAAAACATTAGATATAAAAAAAATGAAACAAGCATCAAAAATATTAATAGGAACTCATAATTTTAAATCTTTTTCTAAAACAGATGGTAAAGAAAAAAATTATATTAGAACTATATATAACATAAAATTTAAATTAGAAAATGACCTTTTAGAAATAACATTCATTGGAAATGGATTTTTAAGATATATGGTCAGAAATATGGTAGGAACATTAATTGAAATAGGCACAAATAAAAAAGAGATTAATCAATTGAAAGAAATTTTGTTATCTGAAGATAGAAAAAAAGCAGGTGTAACAGCGCCACCTGAAGGATTATATTTAAAAAATGTAAAATATTAGAAAATAACATCTTTATTTATAAGCTGTAATTAAGAGTAAATAATTCAAATTAGTTTAAATGTAAATGTTATTATGGAATTGGAAAAAAATGTCAAAGTAGAAATTGGACAGTTTTGTACAAAAAAGTTTTGACTTTTACAATAAATATTATAGTTAAAATAAACTTTTTAAACATATATTTTATTAGGTGATAAAAATGCACAAATATAAAATATGTGTTTTATTTTTGTTTATAATTTTTTTGTATTGCTTTGAATTTGTAAGCGCAAATAACAATTTTCCATTATTAGGGAAAATTATTTATTTAGATCCTGGACATGGAGGTCTAGATCCTGGCGCTATATATGTAGATACGAAAGAAAAAGAAATTAATTTAGAAATAAGTAAAAAAGTAGAAACAAAATTATTGAAATTAGGCGCTATAATTTATATGACAAGATATGGTGATTATGATTTATCAGTAAATAATACCATAAATAGAAAAAGAAGCGATTTATCTAGAAGAAGTAATATTATTAATAAATCAGATTGTGATCTATTTTTATCAATCCATTTAAATGCCGAAGAAACAAATACATATAGTGGAGCTCAAGTATTTTATTCTGATAAAAATAAAAAAAATATTGAAATTGCAAGGATATTTCAAGAAGAATTTAAAAAAAATTTAAAAAGTACAAGAAATTATAAAAAGGATAATTCATTATATTTACTTAAAAGATTAAAAGTTCCAGGAATATTATTAGAAGTTGGTTTTTTAAGTAATCAAAATGAAAGATATTTATTGAAACAAGAAACATATCAAAATAAAATAGCTGAAACAATAATTTCTGCTGTTTTAACCTACTTTAAATAATTTATATTGTAAACAAATAAAAATTAATTCACAATACTAACAATAAATGTTATAATTATGATGGAGGTAGTTATGGCAACACAAAAGACTTTTAAAACCTTAGATGAACAAATAAAAATATTAGAAAATAAAGGACTTGTAATTAATGATATTGAAAAAACAAAAGAAATATTATTTAGAGAAAACTATTTTTTTATAAGTGGATATCGTCATTTATTTCAAAAATCTAGTAAGCCCAATGTTTTTATATATGGAACAAGATTTGAAGAATTATATGCAACATTTATATTTGATCGTAACATAAGAAATATAATGTTTAAATTTATCTTAATTGTTGAAAATAATATTAAATCAATAATAAGTTATCAAATGTCAAAAAAATATGGATTTAAAGAAAAAGATTATTTGAATCCTAAAAATTTTATTCAAGATAATATAAAAGTAAGACAAGTATATGATGTTTTAAATAAAATGAAAAGACAAATAAGAATAAATGGAAAACAACATGCTGCAACATCACATTATATAATGAATTACGGATACATTCCAATGTGGATTTTAGTTAAAGTTTTATCATTTGGGATTATAACAGAATTATATGGAATACTTAAAATAGATGATCAAATTAGTATTGCCGATATTTATCACATTGATCCAGAAACAATGTCAACTTATTTAGCTATTTTATCAAATTTTCGTAATTTATGTGCACATGAAGATATTTTATATGACCATAGAACACAAAGATGTATTCCAAATACTAAATATCATCAAATATTGGAAATTCCAATGGTTGATAGTGAATATATATATGGAAAAAACGATTTATTCGCAGTAATGATTATTTTAAAAACAATGCTTACAGAAGAAGAATTTAGAGATTTAATGAATCAAATAAGTTATGAAATAGATACATTAGATGGTAAAATAGATGTTGTACCTGTTGAAACAATATTAAATAAAATTGGTTTTCCTAGTAATTTTAGACAAATATTAGAAGTAAAATGAAGGAGTTAATATGGATAAAATAAAAATAGTTTTAATATCTTTAATGGCTATTATATGTATCTTTGTAATAGGATTAAAATATCCAAAAGAAGAAACAGATGCCATTAAATTTAAAAATGAATATGAATCATTAAATGATAAAAAAAACAAAAGTGGAAAAGAATATCTTAAAGTAAATATTGATGAAATAAATCCAATAATTTATGCTGATTATGATAAGGTAATTGATTTGATAAAAAATGATACTGCTGTAATTTATTTTGGATTTCCAGAATGTCCTTGGTGTCGTAATGCAGTTCCTGTTTTATTAGATACAGCTAAAGAATTAGGAATAGAAAAAATATATTATTATAATGCATTATCAATTAGAGATAAAAAATCATTAGATGAAAATGGAAATATAGTTATTGAAGAAGAAGGAACAGAAGAATATAAAGAATTAATTAAATTATTATATGATTATTTACCTGCATATGATGGGTTAAATGATAACACTATTAAAAGATTATATTTTCCAACTGTTTTATTTGTAAAAAATGGAACAATAGTTGGCTTGCATTATTCAACGGTTGAATCACAAACTAATCCATACGAGGGATTAAATGATGAACAATACGAGGAATTAAAATCAATATATTATGATTATCTAAACAAAACATTTGAAATATTTTGTGATGATGCTTGTTAGGAAACTTTAAATAGTTTTCTTTTTTTTGAAATTTTTGTCGATAACTTTTAATTATAAAAAAACTTTTTCCTAATAGAATTTATTAGGAGGAATAATTATGACAGGACTAACAGATGAAGGAGTAAAAATAAATAGAGAAAAATATGGCTCAAATATTTTAATTGATAGTAAAAATAACAGTTTTTGGAAATTATTATTAGAATCATTAAGTGACCCAATAATTAAGATATTATTAATTGCTTTAGGAATTAAGACAATATTTTTAATAAAAAATTTTGATTGGTATGAAACTGTTGGAATTGTAATAGCAATCTTTATTGCTTCTTTTATATCAACTATATCTGAATATGGAAGTGAACAAGCCTTTAAAAGAATGCAAGAAGAATCTTCAAAAATCAAAACAAAAGTAATTAGAAACAATAAAATAAAAGAAATAAATGTTGAAGAAGTAGTAGTTAATGATATAGTTGTTTTAGAAACAGGCGATAAAATTCCTGCAGACGGAATATTAATAGATGGAAATATATCTGTAGATGAATCACTATTAACAGGAGAATCCAAAGAAAAAAATAAAACTAAAAATGATGAATTATATATGGGGACAGTTGTTTATTCTAAAAAAGCAAAAATGCTAGTAAAAAAAGTAGGAAAAAATACAATGTATGGCAATGTAGCAAATGAATTAAAAACTAAAAGTCCTGATAGTCCATTGAAAATAAGATTAACAGCTTTAGCAACTAAAATAAGTAAAATTGGATATATAGGAGCGATTTTAGTATCATTTACTTACTTATTTTCAAAAATAGTAATTCAAAACAATTTTAATATTCCTGCTATTATTGAAACAATTACAAATTTTCCGGTACTAATAGGACATATTTTATATGCTTTAACATTATCTGTAACCATAATAGTTGTTGCAGTTCCAGAAGGTTTACCTATGATGATAACATTGGTATTATCAACAAATATGCGTAAAATGTTAAAAAATAATGTTTTAGTTAGAAAATTAATGGGAATTGAAACAGCTGGTAACATTAAAGTTTTATTAACTGATAAAACAGGTACTTTAACAAAAGGAAAATTAGAAGTTACAAATTTTATTGATGGAAATTTAAATTTTTATGGAAAATTAAATACAATCGATAATGAAATAAAAAAAATTTTGATTGATTCTATTTTATATAATAATTCTGGTGAATATGGTAAAGATAAAATTGTAGGAGGCAATAGTACAGATAGAGCATTACTAAAATATATTGGATATAATATTAAAAAATATGAAATATTAGAAACAATCCCTTTTGATAGTAAAAATAAATATATGGAAACAACAATAAAAAAAGATAAAAAAATCAAATTAATTAAAGGTGCACCCGAAAAAATACTTCCAATGTGTACTAGTTATTATAGTAAAATGGGTACTAAAAAAAATTTATATAATAAAAAAGAAATAATAAATATAATCGATTCCTTGGCTAAAAAAGGGAATAGATTAATTGTTGTTGCTCAATCATATGATTTAGAACAAAATAATTATTGTTTAGTTGGAATAATGGTACTTAAAGATGAAATTAGAAAAGAAGCTATAGAAGGAATAAGATTAGTTAAAAATGCACATATAAATACTATAATGATTACAGGTGATAATAAAAATACGGCAGAAGCAATTGGAGAAGAATTAGGAATGTTAGAAAAAGATTCAATTGTTATTACAAGTGAAGAATTGAATAAATTATCAGATGAAAATTTAAAACAAATATTTCCAAGAATAAAAATAGTTGCTAGAGCACTTCCTAAAGATAAAACTAAACTTGTTAGAATTGCAAGAGAATTAGATTTAGTTGTTGGAATGACGGGAGATGGAGTTAATGATGCTCCTGCATTAAAACAAGCAGATGTTGGATTTGCTATGGGAAGTGGAACAGAAGTTGCAAAGGAAGCAGCTGATATTGTTATTTTAGATGATAATTTTTTATCAATTTCAAAAGCAATATTATTTGGTCGAACAATATTTAAGAGTATTAGAAAATTTATTGTATTTCAATTAACAGTAAATATGTGTGCAATATGTCTGTCAATAATTGGACCATTTATAGGTGTAGAAACACCAATAACAGTTATTCAGATGTTATGGGTAAATATGGTTATGGATACTTTAGCAGGTTTAGCATTTTCATTTGAACCACCATTAATTGAGTATATGAATGAGTTACCCAAAAAAAAGAATGAGCAAATTATTAATAAATATATGTTAACTGAAATTTTTATAACAGGTTCTTATTTAACAATTCTTTGTATTTCATTTTTAAAAATTCCTTTTTTTAAATCTTTATTTAGAGAAAATGTTCAAGATATATATTTTATGACAGCATTCTTTGGTTTATTTATTTTTACTTGTTTATTTAATTCTTTTAATGCAAGAACTACAAGGATTAATATATTCGCTAATTTATTGAAGAATAAAATATTTTTATTTATAATATTTTTTATAGTTGTTGTTCAATTAATTTTGATTTATTATGGTGGTAATTTATTTAGGACAGCTGGGCTTACTATTTCTGAACTATTGTTAATTTTTTGTATTTCATTTACTATAATTCCTATTGACTGGGTAAGAAAATATATTTTGAAAAAGAAAAATATGACAACGATAATTTGATTTTTTGTAGGTAATATATTGAATTTGGTATTATTATATAGTATAATTTATGAAGGTGAAAAATATGATATATTTATATACTGATTTAACTAATAAAGGTTTTAGTGATTATCAAATAAAAAAAATGGTTAATGAAAACAAACTTTATGTTGTAAAAAAGGGTATATATTCTGACAAATTAAATTTTAATTATTTAGAAGTTATTGCTGTAAAGCATCCTAATGCAGTTTTTACTCTTGAAACTGCAGCATATTGTTACGGACTTTTCAGTAAGAATAGAGTACCATATGTTATTGCTACTAAGCAAAAAGATAGAAAAATAAAAGACGAGTATATTAAACAAATTTTCACTACTGATAAACTATATAATACTGGTGTTAGTAAAATAACTTATCAAGGTTTTAATATTTTGATATATGATTTAGAACGATTATTAATTGATATTGTAAGAAATAAAAAAAATATGGATTTTGAATCTTATTGTGAAATTATTAATAATTATAAAAGAATATCTAAATTATTAAATAAAAATAAATTAAATGATTATATTATTAATTTTAAAGATCCAAAAATCGTAGAAAGAATTAAGAGAGAAGTTTTAAATTAAATAATGTCTTTATATGGGACATTATTTTTTATTGAATTTTAACATTTAATGTGTTATTATGTTAACTGATAGTAAATATTCGGAAAATAAAGAGTAGAGGGATGAAAATGGAGTTTGTAATTTGTGATGACGAAGAAGTGTTTAGAAGTAATATTGCTAAAATTATTAATAAAATGTATATGAAAAATAATGAAGAATATAAAATTTATGAGTTTGATTCATATACTAAAAGTTTTGAAAAGCTTATTAATAAGAAGTCTCCTAAAATTTATATATTAGATATTGCAATTAAAGATAGTATTTCAGGTATTGATATTGCTAGAAAGATAAGAAGATATGATTGGGATAGTATTATAATATTAGTTACTTCACATAATGAGTTAGGTTATCAGGCAGTGAAGGCACAAATAATGTTATTAGATTTTGTATCAAAATATGATAATTGTAATAAAGATTTGGAAAAAGCTTTAAATAAGGCTTTAGAGTTGGTTAATCAGAAAAAGGTTATAAAATTTGATGCTAATGGTGCAACATATATTATATATTTATCTGATATTTTATATATTGAAAGAGATACTGTTGATAGGAAATGTATTATTCATACTATTAATCGTAGTATTCCTACTAATAAGAGTTTAAGTGAACTATCGAATGAATTGGGTAGTGATTTTTATTTATGTCACAGAAGTTGTTTAGTTAATTTATTAAATATTGACCATGTTATTTGGAAAGATAGTATTATTTATTTTAAAAATGGTACTTCTATGGATTTAGTATCAAGGAATAAAAAGAAAGGACTTAAAAATTATGTTAATTGTTAGTTGGTTTATTTGTGGTATATTGTATTTTTTTGCATATAGTTATTTATTTTGTACAATGATATGTAAAAGGAAACTTGAAATAAGTTATAAATTTTTAATAATTTATACAATTATGGCAAGTATATATTGTTTGGTTATGTTGTTTGGAGTAGGTTATATTAAACCTTATATTATGCATATTTTGGCATTTATAATGTTATTTATCCTGTATAAACAAAAATTAATTAAAACATTGCTAGGATTACTAATAATAGTCGCTATATCATTTATATCAGAATTTATTGTTGGGATTATAGGAGTATTAATATTTAAAATGGATTTTTCTTTGATAAATGATAATTATATTTATTATGTATTATTAAATTTTTTTGTTTTACTTATATGTTATTTAATAAGTAAAATAAAGTTTGTTAAGAACTTAACGGACCATATTACGGAATGGTATAATCAAAATGAATATAAGAGCCTTATTTTTTTTGCCATTTTAATTTTTATAATATTAACATTTGCTTTATATAATAATTTTATTAATATTTTACCTAAAAATTTATTAATTATAGCTAATTTATTCTTTGTAGCGACATTTATTTTTATAATTTGTTTCTTTAGAGAAAATGCTTCAAAGAATAAAATAATATTTGAATATGACCAATTGTTTGATTATATTCAAATATATGAGAAGTTATTAAATGAAAAAAGTAAAAATCAACACGAATATAAAAATCAGTTGGCTGTTATAAAATATATGATTAAAAATAAAGATGCAATTGAATATATTGAATCTTTATTAAAGAATGAAGAACAAAAAGATTTTGAAACTAAAAACAAATTAATGTATATTCCAAAAGGTGGTTTAAAAGGATTAATTTATTATAAAATAGATGAGATGAAAAAGAAAAAACTTAATATGTTTATTGATATATCTAGTGAATTAAAAAATTCAAAGTGGTGGGTTAATTGTAATAATAATTTACAAAATGTTAGTAAAATTTTAGGAGTTTATTTAGATAATGCCATTGAAGCATCTGAAAATTCTGATGAAAAATATATAATATTTGAGGTATATGCTGAAGATGAAAATACGGTATTTAAAATATCAAATACCTTTAGTAATAAAATATATATGGATAAAATAGATAAAGAAGGGTATTCAACTAAAGGAAAAGGTAAGGGTTATGGATTATCTTTAGCTAAAGAATTAATTGAAGAAACTGATTGTTTATCACAAGCAAGAGAATTAAATGGAATTTATTATATACAAAAATTATATGTAAAAAATAAAGTATAACTGTTGTTATACTTATTTAATTAAACTTTTTGGACATTCTGGTTCATCAATATACCACATAACACATGCATTTGATTCTCCACCTGCAGCAATCGCACCAATTCCAGCAAAAATATTAGCTAATAATTGTTTCACAAATCACACCTCCTTTTTATTTTATATAACCAAACAAAATGTTTAATTACCATAATTTAAATAATTATTATAACTTAATTTAAAATATTTGTAAGTTAATGGTAAAACTAATAAAACTTCAATATATATACCAAATATTATTAAATTTGATATAGTATTATCTTTAACTACAATAGATATAAATGATAATAAAATACAGTTTATTGTAGTAATAAAATTATATATTTCTCTTCTTTTCTTGTTAATGATTGGCCTTTTAATTGTATCGGCCGGTGTATAAATATAAATTAAAACTATAGCACTTATTCCCAATAATGATTTAATATATATAGGAATTGTAATTAATTTAGAGAAAAAAGGAAGAATTATAAAAATCAAACTAGAAGATAATAAACAAATCCAACCTTTACTTGCATGTAATCCAAAACCAGTGGTTCTTAAAATATTGAAAAATATAAGTAATAATATCATTTCTCTAAATATATTAAAAATGAGAGCTAGACTAAATATAACAATAGTTTTTGTAATAGTTATATATATTGCTTCAAGACCATATCTTATTTCATCTAATTTTATTTCATTAATATCGGTTTTGTTTTCTTTAATAATATTTAAACAATAACTTAAAAACTTTTGTTTCATAGTACACCTCACATCTAAATCGAATTATACAGAAAAAAATGTAAGAAATATGAATATTGGGTTAATTGGTGGAATAGTTTGATTATAAGGACAATTTTTTTAAAATTAAAATGAAAAAATTACCTTTTAGACATAAAAATAAACTAATAAGACAAGTCATACAATTTAGATTTCCATGTTTGATATAATAGACCTGCTTACGCCTAAGGCACAGAAAACTTGCAAGTTATGTCGAAATTTGTAGTACGAATTTTGTTGATATACCGTGCTTTAGATTGTATAATATATTTGTAAGCAAGGATTACTGGGAGGGAGATGTGAATATGTTACGCGGTAAAGTCAAATGGTTTAACAATGATAAAGGCTTCGGATTTATTGAATATGACAAAAAAGAAGATATATTTGTTCATTATACTTCTATTTTATCATCAGGATATAAAACTTTAGTCGAAGGACAATATGTCGAATTTGAACTAGTACAAACAGATAAAGGACTACAAGCTAAAAATGTAGTCGAAATAAAAGCCACTTTAGTTTAAAGTGGTTTTTCTGTGAAAAAAGTTGAAAAAAAAAAATTAAATGTTATAATAGAATTGAAAGGTGGGATGTTGATGAAATTAAACATTCGTGGTAGCAAAATTGAAATAACAGATGCTATCAAAAGTTATTTGGAGGAAAAGGTTCAAAAATTAGATAAGTATTTTGAAAAACCTGAAGAAATTAATGCAAATATAGTTGCAAAAACAAAAGGAATTGACCAAACAATAGAAATAACTATACCAATTAAAAAAGCTATATTGAGAGTAGAAGAAAGCAATAAAGATTTATACTCATCAATTGATTTAGCTGTTGACAAACTAGAGAGACAAATAAGAAAAAACAAAACAAAAATAAAACAAAAAAATAATAAAGAAAAATTTGATTTATTTATTGATTTTGAAATTGAAGAAGTGGAAGAAAATCCAGAAACAATAGTAAAAAGAAAAACAATAGATATGAAACCAATGAGTGAAGAAGAAGCAATACTACAAATGGATTTATTAGGACATGAATTTTTCATTTTTAAAGACTCTGACACAGATACAAATGCTGTTCTATATAAAAGAAAAGATGGAAATTTTGGAATAATTGAAATGAAATAAATTAATTAGGTTATCTGTTTAAAGATAACCTTTATTTTTTTCACGAATTTACTATTATTTTTTCTTTAAATTTGATAAAATATATTATGTGAAAGGAATGATAAAATGAGTATTTTAAAGAAAATATTTAATCATGAATATAAAGAATTAGAAAAATTTAAATCAATTGCTGATGAAGTAATTAATTTAGATGAGACTATTTCGAAATTAAGCGATGAAGAATTAAAAGGGAAAACAGAAGAGTTTAAAATAAGACTTGCTAACGGAGAAACTTTAGATGATATTAAAGTAGAGGCTTTTGCCGTTGCAAGAGAAGCTGCCTATAGAGTAATTGGTGAAAAACCATATTATGTTCAAATTTTAGGTGGTTTAGCAATTCACGAAGGTAATATTGCTGAAATGAAAACTGGAGAAGGTAAAACTTTAACATCAACTATGCCTGCATATTTAAATGCATTAGAAGGAAAAGGTGTGCATATCATTACAGTTAATGAGTATTTAGCTGAAAGAGATGCTAACTGGATGGGAAATATTTACAGATTTTTAGGATTAACTGTTGGTGTTAATTTTAGAGAAAGTAGCGCTAAAGAAAAAAAAGAAGCATATAACTGTGATATTTTATATACAACTAATAATGAATTGGGATTTGATTATTTAAGAGATAATATGGTTGTTAAGGCTGAAAATAGAGTTCAAAGACCATTAAATTTTGTTATTATCGATGAAGTTGACTCAGTATTAATAGATGAAGCTAGAACTCCACTTATTATATCTGGTGGAAAAATGGAATCTGCTAATTTATATATTGATGCAGATAGGTTTGTAAAAAAATTAAAAGAAAACAATGGATATATCTATGATGAAAAAACAAAGGCAGTTACTTTAGATCAAAAAGGAATAGAATTAGGAGAAAAATACTTTAACTTAAATAATTTATATGATATAAATAATGCTAATTTAGTTCATTATATTAATCAAGCTTTAAAAGCAAATTATGCTATGAAAAAGGATTTTGACTATGTTGTTACTGATGACAAAATTATAATTGTTGATCCATTTACGGGTCGTTTAATGGCTGGTCGTAGTTATTCAGATGGATTACATCAAGCAATCGAAGCTAAGGAAGGAGTTTCAATTCAACAAGAAACTCGTACTTTAGCAACTATTACTTTCCAAAATTTATTTAGAATGTATAGTAAATTGTCAGGTATGACAGGTACAGCCAAGACTGAAGAAGAAGAATTTAGAGAAATATACAATATGTATGTAATTACAATTCCTACAAATAAGGAAGTAATTAGAAAAGATTATGAAGATTTGATTTTTACTACTAAAAGTGGTAAATATAAAGCTATAATAAATGAAATAAAAGAAAGACATGCTAAAGGTCAACCAGTATTAGTCGGTACTATAGCTGTTGAAACAAGTGAATTGTTAAGTTCAATGTTAAAAAAAGAACATATTCCTCATGAAGTATTAAATGCTAAAAATAATGCTCGTGAAGCAGAAATAATTGCTAAAGCAGGTGAAAAAGGTGCAGTCACAATTGCTACAAACATGGCAGGACGTGGAACTGATATTAAATTGACTGACGAAGTTAGAGATCTTGGAGGTTTATGTGTTATAGGTACAGAAAGACATGAATCTAGACGTATTGATAATCAATTAAGAGGACGTTCTGGTAGACAAGGTGATCCTGGAATGTCACAATTTTGTGTTTCATTTGAGGATGATTTAATGGTCAGATTTGGTGGAGATAGAACTAAGGCAATGCTTTCTAAAATTGGTGCTGACGAAGATATGTCAATAAGATTAAAGTTTGTTTCTAAGTCTATTGAATCTGCACAAAAACAAGTTGAGGGTAATAACTTTGATATGCGTAAAGCAGTATTACAATATGATGATGTTATTAATCAACAAAGAGAATATATTTATGACAAAAGAAATGAAATCTTAGATTGTGATTCAATTCACAACCAAGTTTTAGAAAATTTTAAAAATTTTATTGATAATTTAGTTAATTCTCATATTGCACCAGAAGGTTATTTAACTGATAATGATTTATCTGAAATATTAGAGTTTGTTAATGAACAATTGTTAAAAAATAAACTTAGTATAGATGATATTAAAGGGAAAAAAGAAACAGATTTAGTTGAATATTTGGTAAATAAAGTTATTTCTGAATATGAAGAAAAGCTTGAAGATGTTCCTGAAGAAATTCGAAATGAATTTGAAAAGGCTATTTCTTTAAGAGTAATAGATACTAGATGGATGGATCATATTAATACAATGTCAAATTTACGTGAAGGCATTGGTCTTAGGGGATATGCACAAGTTGATCCGTTGAGAGCTTATACAACTGAAGGTTTTGAATTATATGATGAATTGTTAAATACCATTGATAAAGAAATAACTTTATTCTTAATTAAAGCTGAAATAAGGCAAAATACTGAAAGAAAGCAAGTTATAAAGGGAGTTGCTGTTAATGATAATACAAAAATCAAAAAAGCAGCTCCTAAACAAGTGAATAAAATTGGTAGAAATGAACCATGTCCTTGTGGCTCTGGTAAGAAGTACAAAAACTGTTGTGGAAAATAGCGATAAATAAAGGGTTTGTGAGATTCTTGTTCGCATAAAAAATCCTAATTAGAAAATTTACTATAAAATAAGGCTTCGTAAATGC
>CAZXOH010000002.1:0-18510 GCA_964642345.1 uncultured Muribaculaceae bacterium
AATATTTTTCATTTTTTTATATAAAATTTAATTTTTAACAACATTTTTAACAACATTTTGGTAAGATTTATTGACTTATTCAGTACTTTGTAGTAAAATTAAGTGGCATAGGAACAAAGATTATTTAAAGGAGGAAATATTATGGCTAATAAAATATCTGCTAAAAAACCTTTATTTGGAAATAGAAGATCTCACTCATTAAGAGCTACAAAACATGCTCAAAAACCTAATTTACAAAAAGTAACATTAGAAAACGGAGAAAAAGTTATAATGAGTACTAGAGAATTAAGAACACTAAGAAAAACTTCAAATAATGTTTCAGAAATTGAAGCATAAATAAAAGAATGAATTATTATTTCATTCTTTTTTGTTACCATCAAAATTCATTGTTAGTTCACTAAACTACCCTATGAAGTGTAGTCTGTAATATACATAGGTAACTATATGTACTTTAATATTATGCCTATTTTTTTGTTTCTAATTCATATATATTAGTATTTATTGCAATACCAACAACTAAAATATATGACATAACATACACCCAAATAA
This sequence comes from uncultured Muribaculaceae bacterium, assembly GCA_964642345.1. Lineage (GTDB taxonomy): Bacteria > Bacillota_I > Bacilli_A > RF39 > UBA660 > CAJOJO01. The sequence goes on from CAZXOH010000002.1 coordinate 550, forward strand.
GTAAAACCATTATACTTGATAAACTTCCATAAATTAAATCATAATTTGCTATATTCGTTGCATAAAATGAATAAATTGAAGTTGAAATTACCCATCCAATAGTAGTAAACATAACACCTTTATTTACATATTTGCTTGGTATTTTTTTGTCAGGCGCTATAGTATATATAACCTTAATTAAAATAAAAATTACAACAATTGCAATTGGCCATTTTAAAATAAGGAACATACTATATATTTTGGGACCAACTTCAGCAAACATCTCTAATGACAAAACAAATTTTAAAATAGTATTACCAAAGCCTAAAACAAATAAAATAAAGAAAAAAACTGTACTTGCTACTATAATCATAATTAAGGCTTTTATTCTTCTATAAATGTAACTTTTATTTTCAATTCCATATAAAGTATTAGATGCAAGAATTAAAGAATGTGTTCCGTTAGATGCTAAAATTAAACCAACAATAACATACCAACCAGATAATTTATTTGATCCAACATTAGTTAAAATTGGTGTTAATAACTTATACACATTACTAGGTATCATTTCACTAAATATATCAATTATATTCACCAAAGAAAAAGATAATTTCGAAAATATTAAAGCACCTAACATCATTAAAGGAACAATTGACATAAATAAAAAGAAAGCAATTGTACCTGGTAATACCCTAACATCTGGTTTATTAAGAATTGTTACAAAATTTTTAATTGTATCACTTTTAAACATTTTTTTCATATAATACCTCTAGTATTAGTATAACAAAATAATTAATAAAAGTAAATTAACCATCAAAAACATTATTCAAAAAATCAAAAACATTTTGGATGCCATTTTGAACACATTCTTCAATTATATTAGAAAACATAATACCAGTTTTTGAAAAATTATTTTCATAATTTTCTTCTTTTTCATCAAGATAATTTTTAACATCTATTTTTTTTCCAGATTTTAAATCTTGTTCAAATTCGACTATTTTTTCAGTAGTAAGAGTTACTTTTTTATGTTGTTCAAATTCATAATATCCAGTTGCTGCAGATACATATAAAGCTAAAAAACCAAATAATAATGCTAAAAACAATTTCCAAAATATTTTACTATATAATTTTTTTTTATCTTTTGTTTCCATTTAATCACCTAGATAGTCTTTAATTACATTGGATAAAACATTTATAGTATTAATTACTTCATCAATTGTATTTTCACTACCACCACATTCTATTAAAACAATATTTTGATTTAAATCTTGATTATATATTCCATTTACACTACTACCACCTTTTAAAATAACTCCTCTACTTATATTTGGAATATAAGATTTAAATATATCATTTAATTTATTTGATACTTTTAAATTTTCTTCATATGTTTCATAATCTTTTCCAACTACAAATAAAACTTTTGCGTATTTTTTTCCATCATATTCAATTGTTGAAGCATCATGATTTATAGCGTCTCTATGTAAATCTATTATCAAATCTAAATCATTTTTTTTCAATGTTTCTTCTAAAAAATATCTACTTGCTTTATAGCTATAATTATAAGATAAATTATTATTTTTTAAATAATCATTTATATTTCCTGTTTCAACTATAGTAGGTATATTATAATTATTTAATTTATCTTTTAATAAATATGCTGCCATTTGTACATTTGGCGTTATATTATAGTCTGCATAATCTGTCCAATCATATCCTTCTAATTGATGTGTATTATATATATATACTCTAGGGTTTTCTATATTAATGGGATTAGGGTCTTCAATATAATCAGACATATTATCTAATCCATCACTATCACTACTATTTTTTATTTCATAATTAAATTTTTTATTTAAAATTGTTGTTGGTTTACTTAAATCTATATTAGTAATAACTTTAATAAATTTATCCAAATAATTATTTTTCCTTTCTTTATATAATAAATGATGATTTGAATTATGAAGAAGTGCGGCAACAAAATCTTTATTATTATTTTCTAATTTTAAATCAAATAAAAAGTTAAATGTTAATTGAAATATAACATATATAAATATTAATATTAAAAATAATTTAAATACTTTTATTTTCTTTTTTGCTTTAAATTTTTTTATAATCATCACCTACTTTAATTTATTCTTACTATATAATAATATGAGAAATATTAATGTCGAAAAAAAACTAAAGATTATTTTTTCTTTAGTTTTTGAATATTAGGGAATGCTTTGATTACTCTCTCTCTTAAATAAGATTTTTTATATTTTTTTCTTAAATTTCCAATTTTTTCTGTTGAATCTCCCTTTGGACTAATAAATGTGTTTTTTAAACTATTTATAATGTTAAATGAAATTATCATATCTATCACATATATAGTAAATAATATAATTGTAACTACAGACAATAATAAGTCAGGTATCATTTGATAAAAATTTGTTATAAATGGATTTATTACGTATAATAATAAGCAACCAGCTATTCCAAATAAAAACATTGTTTCTAAACATATTCTACCATTAATATTATATTTATTTTTAGAATAATCCCACCATCTTGTTTTAAATAATTTTTCCATTATATAACTAGTTGTATATTCTAGTATAGCGCATATAAATACAATTTTTAAAAATGTACCTACTATATCATCTGTATTTTTAATAAAAATTATCATAAAAATAGATCCCCAACCATAAATTGGACAATATGGACCAATTAAAAATCCTCTATTTACAATTTTTTTATTTTTAATTAGTTCATTCATTACTTCTATTACCCATCCAATAAAAGAATAAGTAATAAATAACATAAAATATAATTCAATCTCTTTCATTTTTACTCCTTATTTTTAAATAACTTTTTAATATTTTTTTTAGGTAATAATAATTTTACATTTCTTATTATATCAATTTTATATTCATCAGATAAGCATTCATATTTTTCACCATCAATACACCAATTAGTTGTTGGAAGTTCATCAAAAAATATTTTTAAATTAGATACTTTATAAAATTCAAAACCTTTTATTTTAGTAATATCTGATTTAGCTAAATGATATATTGCATTTATTATTTCCTTTTTTGTCGTTAAATTACATAACAAAACTTCAAATTTATTATCATCTAATAATACGTTTTCATAAAAATTATTGATACCAGCTATTCTGTTGGCATTTGATATTAATATAAAAGAATAATTTCCTTGATATTCTTCATTATCAATAGTATATTTAATACTATATAATTTTGTTTTTCCTTTTATTTCTTTTAAACCATAAATTAGATATGCTAAATAACCATATTTTTTTTTCATTGGTTTAGGTGTTTCATATGAAACATTTGTCAATTTTCCAAAGGCTGCACAATAAGTAAATGGAGTTCCATTTATTGTACAAATATCAATGTCTTTAACAGAACCTTCCATTAATAGTTTTAAATTTTTAATTAAGTTTTTTTTATAGCCATACATTGCCCCAATGTCATTAGCGGTACCATATGGTAAATGGGCTAATAATATTCTATTTTTTCTTTCAAAGTTTCCAATCATAACTTCATTAAATGTTCCATCACCACCTATTGAAATTACTAAATCTGTATTTTCAAGATTTTTCACTATTTCAGTAGCGTGTCCTTTATATTCTGTATATCTAATTTCTAAGTTATAATCATATTCATTAAGTGTTTTATTTAACAAATTAATATTATTTATTTTTCTATTACGCCCGCTTGTTGGATTAATAATCAAAACACATTTTTTCATATTATCACCTACCTAATTATATCATTTTATAATATAAATTAAAAGAATTATTCTTTGAATAATTCAAAATACTCACCAGAATCTAAATATAAAATTCCTTTTTTATTTTCAAATGTTTTAATTATTTCAACATAATTATTTACATTTTCTATTTTTTCTAATGTAATATATACATAATTACCATCATTCATTGTAAATAAAAATCTTTCTTCATCTACAGAATTTGGATCATATTTAATTTCAGATATTCTTTCAATTATATTTCTTTTAACTAATTTCATTTTTTCTTTAAATAATTTATAAACATCATCAGTTAAAGAATTTATAAGTATTGGTGCATTCATATCATCACTTGTTTCTCTAAAGTCATACATTACTGTTTTTTTAATATTTTGATTATAAAACAATGGATAATTTTCTTCTATTTCAATAGTAATTGTTCTAAATTGTTTTTTTACTATTGCATCTTTTATTAAAATATTTTTTTCTAATTTTTGTTCTATTCCATAACTTGTAAAACTTAATATTGAAGGATAATTACTTATACCCGCTATATCAATTATTTCTTGATCTTTAATTGAACTATTTCCAGATATAAATATATTTTTTATTGGTATTTTTATATATGTAAAAATAGAATAAATTATTAATAGTAAAATTATTAAAGCAAGAAATATTCTACCGTATTTTACTTTTACTTTTTTTTCTTTTTTTGCATGTCTTGATACATAATTAGTTTTCTTTTTACCCTTCATATTATCACTCTACTTTACTATTTCTTGTTCTAAAATTAACTCAATTCCATATTTTTCTTTTATTTTTTCTTTTATTTCTGTTATCAGTTTAATTATATCTTTACCAGTACCATTTTCATTAATAATAAAATTAGCATGTTTAATGGATACACTAGCGCCACCTATTTTTTTACCTTTATAACCAATATCTTCTATTAATTTTCCAGCAAAATTATCTGGTGGATTTCTAAATACACTTCCTGCTGTTGGATATTCTAAAGGTTGACTCATTATTCTTCTTTTTTTTCTATCTTCAATTATATTCATTATTTCTTCTTTATTTCCCTTTTTTAATACTATATTTGTTTCTAAACATACATAATTTTGATTATGTTTAAAGAAAGAATCACGATAATGATATTCTAAGTCTTTATTATATAATTTTTGGATTTCTAAATCTGGAGTAATAACTAAAATACTTTCAACAATATATCCCATATCAGATTTATAGGCTCCTGAATTATTTACTAAAGCACCACCTATATTTCCTGGAATTCCAGTTGCAAATTCCATACCGGTTAATCCTAATTTAGATACTTTGATTGCTAATTTCATTAAATTATATCCAGCACCAACAGTTATTTTTGTATCATTTATTTCTAATTTATCAAATTTATCTAATTTTATTAAAATACCACTATAATCTCCATCAAATATTAAGTTAGAGCCACTACCTATTACTTTATATTTATAATTTTTTTCTTTTATAAATTTTAGTAATGTTATAAGTTCCTTTTGATTTTCAGGAATAACCAATACTTTAGCTTTTCCATTTATTTTATAAGTTGTATAATTTTTTAAATCAATATTATATATTTTTTTACCACATTTAATTTTTTTTAATTCTTCAATCATAAATTACTCTTTTCTTTAATTATTTCATAAATTTTAGTTGCGCTATTATCGCATTTAAATTGTTTCAAATTATTTTTTATTTCTTCCAATTTATTATTATCATTTATTAATTCATCTATTTTATTTACTAAAATATTTCCTTTTAAATCTTTTTCTTCAATTAAAATTGCTGCATTTTTATGAACCAAGTCCATAGCATTTTTATATTGATGATTATCTGGAACATAAGGACTAGGTATTAATATTGCAGGAATTTCTAAACTTATTATTTCTGATAATGTTGAAGCACCTGCTCTTGAAACTATTAAATCTGTTTTTTTCATAATTCTTGTCAATTCATTAACGAATGGTACTATTTTAACATTGTTAGGAAATTCTATTGTTTTCATTTTTTCATAAGAATCTTTACCTGTTACAAATAAAATTTCATATTCTTTATTTTTAAATTCAGATATTGTTTTTACTAAGAAATTATTTACTTTTTCGGATCCTAATGACCCCATAACAAATAAAACTAGTTTTTTGCTTTCTGATAAATTAAATTGTTTTTTTTCTAGAACACTTTTATTAACTGCATCTTCACTACAAGGATTTCCTGTAAATATTGTTTTATAGGTTGGAAAATATTTCATTGATGAATTAAATGATACAAATATATAGTCTGCATATTTACTTAAAAATAAATTTGCTTTACCAGGTATACTGTTTTGTTCATGTATAAATGTTTTATATCCTAATTTTTTGGCAGTTGATATGACTGGACCAGTTACATAACCACCAACTCCAATAACTACATCAGGATTAAATTCTTTGATTAATTTTTTGCATCTTTTTTTTGCTTTAAAATATTTGTTTAATGTTTTAAAATTTTTATATAATTTTTTGCGATTAAAACCATATATTTCTATTGATTCAAATGGTATACCATAATTAGGTATTAAATCTTTTTCCATTCTATTATGAGTTCCAATATATAAAAATTCACTATCTGGTTCTTTTTCTTTTATTTTATTAATAATTGCTAAAGCAGGATAGATATGTCCTCCTGTTCCTCCAGCACTTATAATTACTCTCATATATTCACCTTTTCTATTTTAACTATACCTATTATATCATAATTATATTCATTTTTTAAATATTTAGAATAAAGAAAAAAAGAAAACAATTTGTTTTCTCTTAACGGAAACCTCCGCCTCCTCCTCCACCGAAGGAACCTCCGCCTCCTCCACCAGATGAAAATCCACCACCACCTGATGAGTAAGATTCAGCTCGTGATTTTGCATTTGAAGCACTTACCATTCCAGTATAAGATATATCATGAACAAATATCATACTGCTATAAGTTTCATCTGTTATTATATCTGGATAAAGTTCTTTAAATTGTTTAGCAACTTTATCTGCTACTCCAAATATTTGAGCATACATTAAATATTCTTCCCATAAAGTTACTTCAATTGCTTCTTTATCTTTCATATTTTCGAATTCTTTAAAAAATTCTTTTAAACCTTTCATATATATAGCTTCACCATACATTGCAGGATCTACAAAATAATATGTTGATTTAAATATTTTGAATGTTGTTTTTTCTTTTTCAATTAATTTTTTTTCTTCAATTAATTTATCATTTTCATAGTCTAATACTTCATCAAACCATTTAAATATTTTTGAATAATTGTTTTTACACCATTTTTCAAATTCTTTGCTTTCTAGTATTCCATCTTTACTAGCAGTATACATATAGTTATATAATTTATCTTCTAATTCTGTATCTAATGTTATATTTTCATTAAATATTATTGTCGTATCTTCTTTTTTAAATATTGCTCCAACTGTTCTGCTTTCTATTTTAATTTTTTCTTGTTTTAACCATTTAAGTAATATAGCACCTAAAAAATCTGTTTTTTTCTTTACTAAATTATAGTTGGTAGCAACCCAATAAGCTCTATAAATATCTTTTCCACAAGGTAATTCTCTAAATAAATTTACATTTTTTGGCAATTTTTTTCCTTGATCACCATAATCTAATGTTTTAGTTCCACATTTATTTCCAGAATCAGTTGCTGATTTACATATTAATGCAATTATAGCAACCCAAAATACTATGTTAAATATTGTCATTATAACACCCATTATTACAGCAAAAACAGATTTATTTTCTTTATAGTGTGTCGCACCATTTTCAGCCATTTCATAATATTTATTAAAGTTGCCAGATATTTCGTTTGCTGTATTAAATGTTCCTTTTTCAAATTTAACTAATGCAACTACATATTCATCACTAGATAAACTATCATTACTTATTTCAATATAGCCATCATAAACATAAGCATATCCACCATAATTTCCATAACCCCATACATCTAATGTATCTGCATAGTTAAAATCACTATGAATTTTTATGTAAATGTTATCAACATCTAAATTTTCTGGAATTAATTCCCAATAAATAATATCTGAATCCTCAGTTGTTGCTACAAATCCAGTTATTTTATATTTTAATGTATAAATATTGTTTCCATAGTTACTTATTCCAAAACACAATTCTTTATGATCTCCTGCATCATAAATACCATATTTATATGCTTTTTCTTCAAATGATGCATTTAAATTCCAGCTTCCACTTGAATTGTAACTTGTATATGTTGTTGTTTCATCACTTACAGAATAATCAGTAATTTCAGAATTTCCAAGATTTCCATAATATCTATATCCTTCTGTTCCACTACTTAATGAAGCATTCCATACTTCTGTAATATAAGCATCTCCATTATTATCAACATATATATCCATTGATATTTTATTAATACTATTAGCCTTTACATTATTTGAAAATAAAACAAAAGTTAATATTATAATTATATAACAAAATATTTTTTTCATAAGTACTCACCCAATATAATTCTATCACAATTATTAATAATCGACAATAAAAGAGTCGCCGATTTTTTTAGCTTTTTTTAATTCTTCTTTTGATTTTATTGTCCATATAAATAAAGGTATATTTTTATATTTAATTGCACTATTTTTTGACATTGAAATGAAGTCTGGATTTAATATAATTTTTAATTTTAAAAAACTATATGTCAATATTCCTATTTTAAATTTTGTATTTAATTTAAACCAATAATATGTTTTTATAGAAAAAGTTTGAATAATAAAATTATTATATTTTTTTAAAATTTTTGTTAATTTTTTACACATTTGTTTACTATAGTCTTTTATTTCAATCAATAATAATACTTTATTATTAATTAAGTTTAATACATCTGTTAATAAAGGAATACATTCATTAGAATTAAATAACATAATATTTTTTATATCTTCATAATTGCATTTTTTAATTCTTTTATCAATTCCTGTCATTCTTTTTAAATTACTGTCATGAAATACAACTATATTAAAATCTTTTAAAATTCTTACATCCAATTCTATAGGCATATTTCTATATAATGCTTTTCTAAAAGCAGACATACTATTTTCAGGAACATTTTTATGTAATCCTCTATGTTGAAATTCAAAGTTTTTTAAATTCATTTTACCACCAGTTAGATATATTTTTATTTTTGATAAAATATGATATACTATATATGGTGATTTAAATGAATGAAGAAAAAGATGTTGTAGATTTTTTCACAGAAGAACTAAGTAAAAAAGAAAAAAAATTAGAAAAGAAAAAAGAAAAAGAGAGAAAATTAAAAGAAAAGAAAAATAAAAAATTAGAAAAAATGGAAGATATAGAGTTTGCTAAAAGATTAGAAGCTAAAAAAAATAATGATGAATTAAGCAGTAATTCTTTAGAAATGACCAGATCTAATTTATTTAATTCTAACATTAAAAAAGAAAAAAAATATCCTATTTTAAATTTTATTTTAGGTTTATTTTTAATTATATTATTTTTAGTTAGTTGTGATTATTTTGTATATAGTGTATTAAAAGAAAAAGAAACTGAAATAATAGTTACAAGTTCATTATTATGTTGTTTATCTATTTGTTATATTTTATCTATTATTATTAAAAAAGAACCAATAAAAAAATCATTTCAAATATTGGCCACTATTTCAATTGCAACATATATGGCGTATTATTTATTTATAGTTTAACTTTATTTTTAAATTATTATATGTTACAATGTATATGGATGAGTTATTACTCATATAATAAAAAAGGGAATATTCATTATGAATGTCTACTCAAATTTTGAATTTGTTAAGACATTTAGATTATTAATCTAAGTGTCATTTTTTTATTACTACAACTAATATTATTAGTTGTAATAAAATAAAAGAGAAAGAAGAAAGTATTTTTAAATAAAACTCTCTTTTTTTCATCTTTAAACCTCCTTTCTTTTATGAATTAGAGGTAGACACCCATTAAATGTTACATTTTATATTTTACAATATTTTAAATAAAAAGTAATTATTTTTCGTTCGTCAAAATTAAACAAAAAAAGTATTATTTTTCAATACTTTTTGTTTTTTTATTCTTGATTACTAAAAATATTATAGTTCCTACACTAAGTACCAATCCCGCACTTACACCAATTAATATCTTTAAATATAACTCATTTTCAGAAACTAATTTATTAACATGTTCATCATTATAAATTTGAACTGTATCTTCTTTTGAATCATACATATAAATATTTGTTTTACCAGTTTCAACATTCATTGCATATATTAATGCATATTTTGAACTATCATTTAATTTATATGCTACTATAGTTTCTTCATTATATTTAATACTTGTTTTAAAATAATCAGTCGGAATTTTTTCTAATTCCATCGGATATAAAATAGTATTACTAAATTTATATTCTTTATATAATTTATAATTATCTTTTTCTTTTACATACCAATTTTGATTACCCTTGCTATCTTTTAAAGCAACAATTGTATATTTTGTTATTTTATTTTGATATGCTGGAACTTCTTCATCATTAATTGTTAAAGATGTTTCTTCATAATTATTAGGTGGAGTTAAATTTTTTTTATTTCTCACAACTGTATACTCTTCTTTTCCAATTTTAACTTTTATTGGATTGAATTCTTTAACTGTTACTTTAATAGTATAGGTCTTGGTTGCTCCATTCTCTGCAGTAACAACTACTTCTATATTATTATCTCCTTCAGTAACTTCCCTTTCTCCAGTACCAGATACACTAGCATTACTATCTGAAGCAGCAGCAGTAACATTTATTTTTTCTGTACCTGCCTCTAATTCTACACTATACTCTACTGTATCACTATTGAATTCTGGATTTAAAGAAACACCATCAATTCCTAACGAAGACAAATTATTATTAGTTGATAATTGCCTTCTAGCATTTACTTTAATTGTAATTGAAGAAGTTTTTTCGTATTTAGTATCATTTGAAAATAAAGCCATATTTTGTGGAGTAAATGTAATAGTTGCTGAACCAGGATTATTCGCTTTAAAAGTGTAAGTTGCTTGTTCATTTGGAGTTTTAAATCCACCACTACTAATACCACCAGATATAATATTTGAATTGCTTGAAGATAATGAATATTTTCCCATTGCATCATTTGTTTTAACTGTAATAATTATAGAATCACCAACAGTAACACTTGTTCTACTTGCATATAAATCAACGGCAGCAGCATTAACACTAAATGAAGTAAGGAAAATTATAAGACAAAATATTATTTTTTTCATTATAAAGTTCCCCCATTCATGATATATTTGTATAATTTAACATAATCTATAGCATCAACAACACCATCATTATTAACATCAGCTGCAATTGAATAAGAACCATTAAGTGTTGAACCACCCATTATATATTTATATACTTTAACATAATCAACAGCATCTACTTCACCATCACCATTTGCATCGCCACGAATAACAATTCTATAACTTTTTTCTTGACTATTTGCTTTAATTGTAGCTATATCACCTGTTCCTAATTTTTCTTGACCACTTATATTTTTTCCATCTGTAGTAATTGTAATATCTCCACCTGATGATTTAATGGCTGCAATCATATGAGCAGCAGTAGTACCTAAATTAATATTTGTAATATATTGGTCATTATCTGTATATCCACTTTTTGAAATTATGTCAGTAAATGAAGAATTATTTTTCATATTATCAATTTCACTTTGATCAACACTAACTGGAAGTGCTGACTGAGTATCAGGCATATTTTCATATACAGGAATTAAAAATTCAATTGTACTGTCTAATTTATCAATTGCTTTATACGCATTATAACTTGAAATACTTTCTGAATATGGTGCTTCAATATTTGTCATATATTGATGTGAATAAGTATTTTTATTTGTAACATTAAATCTTTGTAAATACAATGTATTTTGCCCAACATTAATATATCCGTCAGCAATATATTTTGCACCTTCTAATATAGCTTTTATTGGATCTGTCCAAGGTCTATTATAACTTGTATAATTTTCATCATATCCTTTAGCAAAATCTAAAGCGCATAAAATTGGATTTTTACAGCTTGAGAAAGCTCCAATATTGTAAAAATTATAATATGTAGTACCATTAATTTTACCATTCCCATTAGCTGAATCTGTAATTTTTCCATCATTTAAAACTACTTCTTGTCGAGAACGCGCTGCTAAAGAAACTGGACTTATATTGTTTCCATCATATGTTGCAGCTTGTATATAATATTCTGCATATTGTACTAAATCTGTTCCTGCAAATATGCTTTCTATTACTTCTTTTGTTTGCAATAAAGAATTATATCCTAAATTTTCAAACATAAATATATTAATTTCATTTAAGAAATTTCTTGGATCTATATAATATGCTACTGTTTGTTTATTTGCAGCATACCAACCACCAGCTTCCATTTGATTATATGAATTATCAGAAACATTATATGACCCTTCTGCTAAAGATAAATAAATTGGATTCGATGATTGAATATAGCTAATTCCAACTTGACTTTCGGCTGTAATAACATCTTCCCAATTCAAATTTGTTTTATATCCAGTAAATTTCCAGTTCGGATGATTATCTTTTAATAACGTTAATTTTTCCCAATAAGATTCGGGAATTCCAGAACTTGCAAATTCTTCAGCATATTTTGTAGTATCAATACTAAATGTAATTTTATCTGCACATACATATCCTTCATATGTTTTTTTATAACTTTCCCAATAAAATTTAATTTTATAAAATCCACTAGTACATCTTGTACTATCAGTTGATGCAACTAAATTATTATCTAAAACCTTAATTACATCACCTGTATCTAATGTTTTAAGAACTTGTTTACCAGAATAATTTGCTTCTGAATAAAAAAGTACACCATCTTTATTAATGAAACCTTCATCATTTACATTAATTGCTTTAATATTAGGTATGAATAAAAACAAAGTAACTATTACACTTATAAATAATTTCTTCATAAAATTCCACCTCTCTATCTTTACTAATAATATTATATCAAATATGTTATTTAAAGTATATAAAATATATAAAAACTTGTCGATTTTTGACAAGTTTTACACATCTATATAATCAATACTTATAGGATATAATTTATTAAATTTATGAAAAATTTTGGGACTGTTATTAGCAAATTTAATTACGCCACCAGTTATAATTAAATTTTTTTCTTTTTCATCTATTTTTTTAGTAATTTTACCTCTAGCATTTTTAGGAAAAAAAGTTTCAAATGGACCAACTAAACCTCGGTTACCTTTTTTATCAAAGAAGTCAAATACTAATCCATTATGCATATGTCCCGATAAAATAAGATCAAATTTATTAATAATGTCTTCATCATTTTTAAATATATGAATTGGTGTATGACATAATAATATATTATATTTTAACGGATTAATTCTTTTTATATTTTTATTCATTTCCTTTTTAAATATTTCATAATTTTCATTATAATTATTATAATATCCATAGCTTAAATTAAAAGATGTAAATGTTATATTATCTCTAATTAATGTTTTATTATCTAAATAATATACATTTTCAATTGTATTCAAGTTTAAAAAAAATTCTTCTTTCGTTAAATATGAACGTTTATTATTTAAAAAATTTGTTTCATCATGATTTCCTTTGGATATAATTGTAGGTGCAACTTTAGCTAATTTTTTTATAAAATTTATTAAATTTTCTGGAGATTCATATAAAATAGATACATCATCTACTAAATCACCAGGTATACAAATATAATCAACATTATAATTTTTAATATTATCAATTATTTCATCAAATATATTTAGATTATAATTAATACTATAATGAATATCTGAAATCAAACATATTCTTTTACCTATATTATTTATTTTATAAAATTTATTTTTTATCATTATATCACCTACAAAAAATAATCAAGAAATCTTGATTATTCACTAATTCCAGAAGTGAATTCTTTAACTAATTCATTAAATCTATTTAAATTTTCAGCTAATTCATCTGCTTTTTCATCAGCTTTAATTTTTTCTTCTTCTAAAATTTTTCTTTCGTTTTCTATATTTTTTTTATCATTATCTAATTCTTTAACTTTAGCTAAATATTCATTGTTTTGTTTTTTCTTTTCTTCGGATAATTTTTCATATTCTTTTTTCTTTTCCATTTCAAAACGACTTTTTTCATTAGATAATAATAGTTTTTCTTCTTTAATATTTGTTGCCTCTTCGTCAATTTCTGCCTTTTTTTCTTTCAGTTTTTGAAATATTTTATCTTTTGTTGCTTTAATTTTTCCTAGTTCTTCATTACATTTTTGTTCGTGTTCAATTCGTTTTTTTTCTAATTCTTTTGTATCTTTATCAAGTTTTCTTCGCATTTCAACACATTTATTAAATATTTCTGTTGCTGATTTGACATTGTCATTTGCTAAATCAAAGAATTTTCTAATATTACTTACCTTGTCATCATTTTCAGTTGAAATATTTTCTTTTATTTCAGCATCTTTTTTTGAAGGTAATTCTTCATATTCATTTGGTATTTCAAAATCCATTATTCTTGTCCTGGAACTTGTTTAAATCCCATATTAAATTGAGAAACTAATTCTTTGAAACGAGCACAACTTTGAGATAAGTTTTGGCTTTCTAATTCTAATTTTTTCTTTTCGATTTCTTTATATTTTTCAAATTGTAATTCTTTTTCTTCTAATTCTGATTGCTTACTTTTTAGTACATTAAGTGAAGTTTCTTTTTCTTTTTCAGTTTGAATCTTCATTTTTTCTATTTCTTCTTTTCCTAATTTAATTTTTTCTTCTTCTAATTGTTTTTCTTTATTAAATTGTTCTTTTAATATTTCAAGTTGCTCTTTTGCTAAAGCTATATTTTGTTCTTCTGTTATTTTATAATTTTCAAATTGTTTTTTTTCGGCTTCTAGTTTTTCTTTATCATTTTTATTTGTTTGTTCTTGTAATGATAATTCTGTTCTAGTTGCTAAAACTTCTTGATTAAATTGAGATTCTTCATTTTGAATTCTTACTTTTTGATTTCTTTCATTTTCTTCTATTTTTTCTTTTGAAAGTTTTAACAATTCTTTTTGTTCTTCTTTATATTTTTCAAATTCAAGTTTTTCTTTTTCTAATTTTTCTCTTTGTTCAGTTAAATAAGCTTCAGTTATATTAGCATTTTTTTGTTTTTCTGCCAATGTAGACATAAATTTATTAGCGCCTGCTACATCATTTGATAAACTTTCAAAAATACTATTTAAATCAGAATCATTAGAATTATTTGTAATAGGTGTTTCTTTCTCTACAGGTTGTTCAACCTTTGAACTTATCATTTTTTCAACACCATCTAACATATCATCAATTATTTCAACATTATTATTTTCCATATAAAACATCTCCCTTTTTTTATTCTTTTACTTTACATTCAGTATACTATATTTTTTGATTTTTGTACATATTTTTTTTAGAAAAAAGATGATTTTATTCATCTTTATTGTTATTTTCTATTCCAACTAAGACTTTTCTTGGCTTACTTGATCCTGTTGATGGACCAATAATTCCTCTTTCTTCTAACAAATCAATTGCTCTAGCTGCTCGATTATATCCTAGTCTAAATTGTCGTTGTAATTTTGAGGTACTAATGTTACCTTGTTCTAAAACGAATTCAACTATTTCATTATATAATGGTTCTTCTTTAGCATCATTACTACTTACTAGGGTTGTTGAGCCTTTTGTTTCTTCGATTGCACTTATTTTTTTATCATAAATAACAGGTTGTTCCTTTTTTACATAATCAACTACTCTTTTTATTTCATCATCTGATATAAATGTTCCTTGAATTCTGACTGGTGTATTTTCACCTTGTGGCAAAAATAACATGTCACCTTTTCCTAATAATTTTTCAGCACCTGTCATATCTAAAATTGTTCTTGAATCAATACTTGATGAAACAGCGAATGATATTCTTGAAGGAATATTTGCTTTTACAACTCCAGTAATTACATCTGTAGATGGTCTTTGTGTCGCTACTATAAGGTGAATTCCAGCTGCTCTAGCCATTTGAGTAATTCTCATGATTGAATCTTCAACTTCTTTTGCAGCTACTAACATTAAGTCTGCTAATTCATCAATAATTACAACTATAAAAGGCATTTTGGCTCTTTTTTCTTCACTTGTTTCATTTTTCTTTTCAACATATGCATTATATCCTGCTATATTTTTAGTACCTGTATCTTTAAATCTTTCATATCTATTTTCCATTTCAGCTACAATATTTTTTAATATTTCATTAGCTTTTTTAGGATCGGTTACAACTTCCGTTAATAAATGAGGTATATCTTCATACATTGAAAGTTCGACTTTTTTAGGGTCAACTAATACTAATTTTACTTCATTTGGTTTAGCTCGCATTAATATTGAAACAATTATACTATTTATACATACTGATTTACCACTACCTGTAGATCCAGCAACTAATAAATGTGGTGTTTTATTAATTTCTGTCCAAACTGGTTTACCCATTATATCCTTACCTAAGGTAGCAAGTAAAGTAGAATCTTTAAGTGTTTTTGGAACATTTTGTAGTACTTCCCTTACTGTTACTATTGATGTTACTTTGTTTGGTATTTCAATTCCTATTGTTGATTTACCTGGTATTGGTGCTTCAATACGAACATCTTTAGCTGCTAATGCAAGTGCAATCTCACTATGAATTCCAGAAATTTTATTTAATCGAGTTCCTGATTTAACTTCAATTTCATATTGTGTTACAGTTGGTCCAGGATTAATTGCTACTACTCTTCCTTCTATCCCAAAATCTTTTAATACTTGATGTAATATATCAACATTATGATTTATGGTTTCAGTTGATTCTTTATTTTTATTTTTTATAGGTTCTTTCAATAATTTGATATCTGGTAATCTATAACCTGTACAATCTTCTTCTATTTCTTCTATTTCATCTTTTAATTCTTCTTTTGGTTCTTCTTTATGAATTAATTCTTCAATAGAACGATATACTACTTTATTATCTGTTTCATATTTTTCTTCTATTTTTTCTATTTTTTCTTGTTCTTTTGGTTTTAATTTCTTTTCATGTTTTAATTTATTTTTTACTTTAAAGAAGGCATCATATATTGATATTCCAGTAAACATAATTATTCCACATATTATAAGAGCCCATGTTACTATTTTTGTTCCATTCATTGCGAAAAGATAAACAAATAAACTTGAAAAACATGATCCTATTAATCCACCACCTAAATTAGAACGACTACTAGCAGATGACATAAATTTATTAATTGTTTCATTTATTACCTTAATTCCTTCTAATTTTCCTTCTTCAATATATGGTAAATGTGATAAAATTAAAATTCCAATTATAAATATATATAATCCTATTAATTTTGATGTAAAAAAATCAGGCTTATCTCTTTTTACTATCATATAAGCACCTATAATCATTATTAATATTAATAAAACATTATACCAAGTTCCAACCAAGAAAGCTGAAAAATTACTTATAAAATTACCTACTACTCCTGTTCCTGGTATTATTCCTATTATAGCAATTATTATTAATAATATTCCTATTAATTCTACACTATAATTGTTTGAATCTTTTTTTATTGTTTTTTTTGTTTTTTTCTTTGGCATATTTTCACCCACCTACTATATATAAGTATAGCATAAAAATTAATAAAAAAAAAGGCTAGAAAGCACTAAAACGATAAACCTGATCTCCCAGGTGGGCATCACATCATATATATTAGGATTCTTAAAATATAAGCATTCAACACAATATATGAATTAGATTCCCAATCGTTTTATTTGTAGGTTTTTCTTTTCGTACTCTCTAGCAATTTCATTATAGCACATTAATTCTTCTAAAGCAATAGTTAAAATTTTTAAAAATTTTATTATATGATTTAAAATTTTATTAAGATTTTTAAAACTTCAATTCGTATAACTTTTAACATTTTTTTAATTTAGTTTCTTTAACTTAAGAATTCACTTTTTATTAAATGAAGTTTATAATTTTTCTATTTGTTCTTTTGATAAAGAGGTGATTTCTATAATGGTTTCTATTGGTAAATTTTCTAGTTTTTTCAATTCCTTGTTTTAGACCATTAACTAAACCTTTTTGTTCTGCTTCAT
>CAZXOH010000003.1:0-18023 GCA_964642345.1 uncultured Muribaculaceae bacterium
GGAGGAAATAAAATGGCAAAAAAGGGTGAAAATAGAGCACTTATTACTTTAAAATGTACTATTTGCGGAGAAAAAAATTATAGAACTCCAAAAAATAAAAAAAATACACCAGAACGTATGGAATTAAATAAATATTGTCCAAGATGTCAAAAACATACAGCACACAAAGAAGAAAAATAAGATTTTAGACAAAGTTTAAGGCTAAATTAGGAGGAAAAACATGATAGAAGTAAATGATATCAAAAATGGTATGACTTTAATGATTGAGGGAAATATCTATCAAGTAGTTGAATTTTTACATGTTAAGCCAGGTAAAGGTTCAGCATTTATGAAAACCAAGTTAAAAAATATGAGAACTGGTGGTACAGTTGAAAAAACATTTAATACAAATGTTAAATTTGAAAAAGCAAACATAAGTAGAACAAGTGTTCAATATTTATATAATACTGGTGATACATATAATTTTATGGATATGCAAACATATGAACAATTAGAATTAAGTGCTGATCAAGTTGGAGATAATAAAAATTATTTAATTGAAAATATGATGGTAGATGTTGTTATGTTTGAAGGTGAATTATTAGGTATAGTTTTACCAGATAAAGTAGAATTTACTATAGTTCAAACAGAACCAGCAGTAAAAGGTAATACTACAAATAATGCATTAAAAGATGCTTATGTTGAAACTGGATTATTAGTAAGGGTTCCATTGTTTATTGAACAAGGAGAAAAAATATTAGTAACTACAGCAGATGGAAAATATTCATCGAGGGCATAGTTGAATATGATACAAAGATAAAAACTTTGTATTTTTTTAATTGCTTTTTCCTTGTTTTATATAGTATAATATTAATTGACAAAATATTTACAATGTGGTGATTATATGTATTTAAAAAAAATAATAGCGAGTGGATTTAAATCATTTGCTGATAAAATAACAATTGATTTAACACAAGGAATAACAGGTATAGTTGGACCTAATGGTAGTGGTAAAAGCAATGTCGTAGATGCTGTTAGATGGGTATTAGGAGAACAATCAGTTAAATCACTTCGTGGTGAGGGAAATATGTCTGATGTAATATTTTCTGGTTCTAAAACAAGAAATCCTTTAAATGTTGCTAGTGTTACTTTAATATTTGATAATAGTGATAAGTATTTAAATGTTGAATATGATGAAATAGCTATTAAAAGAAGAGTATATAAAGATGGAACAAATGAATATTCAATTAACAATGAGAAATGTCGACTTAAAGATATAACAGATTTATTATTAGATACAGGTATAGCTAAAGAATCATTTAATATTATTTCTCAAGGTAAAGTAGAAGAAATAATAAGTAGTAAGCCAAATGATAGAAGAATTATATTTGAAGAAGCAGCTGGAGTAGTTAAATATAAAAAAAGAAAAGATGACGCTTTAAGAAAATTAGAAAAAACTCATAATAATATGTCAAGAATAAATGATATAATTAGTGAGTTAGAAGTTCAAGTTAATCCTTTGAAAGAGCAAAAAGAAAATGCTATAAAATATAATGAATTAAATCAAAAATTGGAAAGTATTGAGGTTGCACTTATAACAAAAGAAATAACAACAATTAACTTTGAATATCAAAATAATAAAGAAAAAATTGAAAGAATAAATAATGAAATAATTGAAATATCTACTCAAAATAGTACAAATGAATCAAAAATAGAAGAATATAAATTAAATATTAGTAATTTAACTAATCTAATTAATGAATTAAATCAAAAATATATAAATCAAACAAGAGAAGTAGAAAAAATAAATAGTCGTAAAAATATTTTATTAGAAAGACAAAAATATGATGCTAGTGATGCTAAATTACATAATAATTTAATTCTATTAAAAGAAGAAAAAATAAAAATAGAATCAGAAATTAACAATTTAAAAAATATCATAGAATTAAAACAAGAGGAATTAGAAGATTATTTAGAAGAATATAAAAAATATGAAGAATATATATTAAAATCAAAAGAAAATAAAAATAAAATAGATATAAATTTAAGAAATAAATTAATGAAAAAAAATGATTTAGAAAATAAAATAAGTTATTTAAAAAACTCTATTGAAAATAATGACACATTACCATATGGAGTAAAAAATATTCTAAATAATCCTAAATTAAAAGGGATTCATAATATTATAGGTAATTTATTCGAAGTTGAAGAAAAATATGCAGTTGCTATCACAACATCATTAGGATTTAGTATATCTAATTTAGTTGTTGATAATGAGATTGTTGCTAAAGAAGCAATTAAATATTTGAGTGAAAATAAAATTGGAAGAGTTACTTTTTTTCCATTAAATATAATTAAAGAAAAATTTATTGATAAACAAATAATAGATAAAATAAGTAAAGAAAAAGGTTATATAGGAATAGCTTCAGAATTAGTTAAATATGATTCAAGTTATAGCAATATTATAAAAAATCAATTAGGAAATGTTATTGTAACTAATAATATTGATTCAGCTAATAATATAAGTAAAATAATTGATCATAAATATAAAATTGTAACATTAGATGGTAATTTAGTTCATATTGGAGGATCACTAACAGGTGGTACACAAATAAAGCAAAAAAATGTTATAACCGAAAAATATGATTTGGAAAATTTTTTATTAGAATTAAATAAAATTGAAATTGAAATAAAAGAATTAGAAAATAAAATTAATGATAATGATTATGCATATAGAGCTTTAGAAGATAAACTATATATTGTTAATAAAAATAAAATTAATTTAGAAGAATTATTAAAAAATAAAAAATTAGAATTAGAATCAAAAGAAGAAAAATTGGATAATATTTCTAAAGAAACAATAGATATGAATAATAGATTAGATAATAATATTTCAAATGAAGAAGAAAAAGTTTTAAAAGAATATTATGAATCATTGGAAGAAAAAAATAATTTAGAAAATGAATTGTCAAAAAATCAAAATAAATTAGATAACATTAAACATGATTTAGAAGAATTTGAATTTAGTGTCAAAAAAGAAAATAGCGAATTTAATTTAAAAAATAAAGAGTTAAAGGAATTGGAGATATCTGTAAATAGAATAGATGTTAAATTAGACAATTTATTAAATAAATTAAATGAAACATATAATATGACATATGAAAAAGCTAAAACATTGTATACTCTAGAATTAGATGAAAATATTGCACGTAATGAAGTTAATAATTTAAAGAAAAAAATAAAAGACTTAGGCGTTGTTAATTTAGGAGCAATTGAAGAATATGATAGGGTAAGTACTCGTTATGAATTTTTAGTTAAGCAAAAAAATGATTTAATTAATGCGGAAAATACATTATTGGAAATAATAAATGAAATGGATGTTGTAATGGAAAATGAATTTTCAAAATCCTTTAAATTAATAAACGAAAAATTTAAAGAAACATTTAAAGAACTATTTAAAGGTGGTACAGCAGAACTTAAATTAACTGATCCTGATAATTTACTAGAAACAGGAATTGAAATAATAGCAAGTCCTCCAGGTAAGAGCCTTAAAAGTATTTCATTATTATCAGGAGGTGAAAAAACATTTACTGCGATTAGTTTGTTATTTGCAATTTTAAAAGCAAGACCTGTACCATTTTGTATTTTAGATGAGGTCGAAGCTGCATTAGATGAAGTGAATGTTGATGGCTTTGGAGAATATATTACTAAATTAAAAAACAAAACACAATTTATCTTAATTACACATAAAAAAAGAACTATGGAGTATGTTGATAATTTGTATGGTATTACAATGCAAGAATCTGGCGTTTCTAAATTAGTAAGTGTTAAATTAGAAAATTTTAGTTAAAAATATGTGAAATTAATTGTAAATAAATAATTATTTTGTTAGAATTATATAGGAGGTAAAAGTATGGAAAGTAAAAGTAAAAAAACAATAAAAAAAGAAGTGACTAAAAATGATGAAATAACTATTAAAAATCAAATAAATTATACAGAAATATTGAATAAAATATTTTATACATTAATTATAATAACTGTTATATTAGGTTTAAATTTAATTGTAAATATTATTAAAAATGCTGATATAACAAGTAGTGAAAGTAATTCTGAAGAAAGTACAAGTACCGATTATGATGTAAGTGAATTTGAAACATTAACAACTACTGAAGCTGCAGAAAAAATAAGTAATGGTGGAACTCAAGTAGTTTATATTGGTAGATCAAATTGTGGATATTGTGTTAAATTTGTTCCAATTTTAAAACAAGCCCAAGATGATTTAGGATATAAAACAATTTATATTGATTTAAATGAAGTTACTTCTGATGATAAAGAAAAATTAGTAGCATATGATTCATATGTTGAAGAAAATTTTGGATATACTCCAATGGTATTAGTATTTAAAGATGGAAAATATGTTAGTGGTTGGGTTGGATATACTGAACTTGATGAATTTGAATCCTTCTTATCAGATGCAGGGATTAAATAAAATTGATAGAAATATCAATTTTTTTAAATTATTAACAGATTATTTTATGAATTTTTGTCGAAATTTGTAGTACGAAAAAAAGATGAAAATAATAAAAACTATGGTAGAATATAAAACGATATATTTAATTGGTGTTAGTGCATTCCTTCTAGAATAAGAAGGAGAGGTGGTCGTTATGAAAGAAAGAGAAAAAACTCTATTCTTAATAATCTTCCTACTTTTATTTATAATAATTATATTACTTTATAAATAAAAAAAATTGCACTATCACAGGGGGATAGTGCATTCACAAAAAAATTTAGGAATGTATTTAACTCTTGAACAATTAGATATATCCTTTTTTATTTTATGAGCAATAACTCATCTATATACATAATAACATTTTAAAAATATTTTTTCAATAATATTATAAAAAAAATTTTAAAACCGGGAACAGCTTTATCATCTACATGGGCAGAAGGTTCAGGTGAATCTACAATTTATGGTAGTGATGTAAAAGTTGAGTCTGGTACAGTTTTATATGCTGGTTTTTCTTCATCATCAGCTAAGAATTCAAGAGGAATATTGCAACTTGTTGTTGACGGAAATGTTGTAGCGTCTGTGTTTGTAGAAACAAGTAAAGGTACATCAAATACTAGTAAAGTTACAGTTTTAGATTCTTAAGTTAAGTAGTTTTGATTATTTTTTTGCTTTATGCATTGTTTTTTTTATAATGTTTATAATAATAAAAAAGTGTATATAAAAAAGTATATATAAAAAAATGATGTATTGCTTATTGTAATACAATTAAGGTATAATAGGATAGAAAGGTAGCAGTGGAATCACATCAACTAATTATGATTCGAAATATTTTGATGTTTATAATGCATCAAGTACGATAACAAGTTACCAATATCGAATATTAGGTGATGCAACAGGAGAAATGGGACCATTTACAAATTTAGAATCAACTGGAAGTGATGGAAGTCAAACAGCATATGTATCAAGTTGGTATGATTCTGGGGCGTATTTCGTTTATTCATCTAATCCTTGGATCCGTCGAAGTGGTGCTTATTACAATGGAGTACTCGCAAGTCAATTCTACTTTAATAAGGGTACAGGAGCTACTTTTGGTTACGTTGGCTTTCGCCTAGTTCTAACCCTTCAACAATAAAAAAAAAGAATTTATCATAATTAATTATAAATTATTTTTAAATAAAATGTGTTAATAAACATATTTTTATTGTAAAAAAATAACTTAACAAAATATTAAAATTATAGTAAAATTAATTTATGGAGGTGCTTTTATATGTATATACCACTTAATATTAGAACTGATTACTCATTATTATACAGTACAATAAAAATTAAAGAATTAGTTAAATTTGCTAAAGAAAACAATTTAAAAGCACTTACAATAACTGATGATAATATGTTTGGTGCTATGGAATTTTATTTAGAATGTATTAAAAATAATATTAAACCTATAATTGGATTAAATATAAAATATAGTGATGAAAAAGTTATATTATATGCTACAAATTATGATGGATATGTTAATCTATTAAAGTTATCATCAAATGAAATAACAATTGAAAATTTAAAAAAATATAGTAACAATATATTATGTATATTGCCTTGTAATAGTAGAAAAATATATAATGAAATTAAAGAAATATATAATAAATTATTTATTTCATATGAAAATGAAGAAGAAAAAGTAAAAATAAAAACAAATAATAAAATATATATGAAAGAAATAAGAACACTATATAAAGAAGATTTAAAATATTTAAATTATTTAGAAGCAATAAAAGAAAATAAATTAGTAACATTTAAAGAATATGATAATTATTTAAAATTAGATATTGAAGACAACTCATTTTTATATGATTTAATAAATGTAAAAATAGAAAAACAAAAAAATTTGTTACCTCATTTTGATAATAGTTTAAAATTATTGAAAGAAAAATGCAAAGAAGGACTAAAAAAAAGATTTGGAACAATAGTTGGAAGTAAATATTTAGAAAGATTGAAATATGAATTAGAAACAATAAATGAAATGGGATTTAATGATTATTTTTTAATTGTTAGTGATTACGTTAAATTTGCTAAAGAAAATGGTATATTAGTAGGGCCAGGTCGTGGTAGTGCAGTTGGCTCATTAGTTGCCTATACCTTAGAGATTACTGAAATAGATCCTTTAAAATATGGATTATTATTTGAAAGATTTTTAAATAAAAATAGAATTACTATGCCAGATATTGATATTGACTTTGATGGAAATAGAAGAGAAGAAGTAATAAATTATTGTAGAGAAAAATATGGAAAAAAAAATGTATCAGGTATTATTACTTTTTCAACATTAGGAACTAAAGCTGTTTTAAAAGAATTAGGAAAAGTAATGGATATAAATCTTGATGAAGTAGACTATTTAACTAAATTATTGGATAGTGATCTAAATTTAAAAAATAATTTAAATTTGGATAAAATAAAAAATCATTTATCAAAAAATAATGATTTAAATAATTTGTATAAAGTAGCTTTAAAATTAGAAGGACTAAAAAAAACAACATCAGTTAATGCATCTGGAATAATTATATGTAATAAAGAATTAGATAATTTTGTTCCTCTTGTTAAACATAATAATTTATATTTATCTGGCTATACAATGAATTTTTTAGAAGATATTGGTTTACTTAAAATGGATTTTTTAGCACTAAAAAATTTAACACTTATTTCTTCTATTTTAAATGAAACAAATATTAAATTAAGTGAAATTCCTTTAAATGATAAGGAAACATTTGAAATATTTAATAAGTCAAATACTTTAGGCATATTTCAATTTGAAACTGAAGGAATGCGAAATGTACTAAAAAAATATAAAATTAATAAATTTGAAGACTTATATAATTTGTCAGCAATTTTTAGACCAGGTCCTAAAGAAAATATTGATATATTTATTAAAAGAAAAATTGGTAAGGAAGCTATTGATTATTATGATAAATCATTAGAAAATGTTTTAAAATCTACTTATGGAATAATAGTATATCAAGAACAAATTATGTTAATTGCTAACATAATGGCTTCTTATTCATTAGGTGAAGCTGATATTTTAAGAAGAGCTATGAGTAAGAAAAAAGAAGATATTTTGATTAATGAAAAAGATAAATTTATTAAAAGAAGTATTAATAATGGTTATAGTGAAGAATTTAGTACGAAAATTTATAATTTGATTTTAAAATTTGCAGAATATGGATTTAATAAATCACATTCGGTTGCATATGCTTTAATATCATATCAAATGGCCTATTTAAAAATTCATTATAAAGAAATTTTTTATAAAAACTTATTAGATTATTGTATTGGGTCAATTTCAAGTACAAACGAATATATAAAAGAAGCTAAAAGCTTAGATGTAAAATTTAATAATCCTGATATTAATGTAAGTGAATATGAATATGTTATAAATAACAGCATTTTTTTACCTCTTACTTTAGTTATTAATTATAATGCATGTAAAAATATATTAGAAGAGAAAAAAAATGGTGAATTTATAGATATATATAATTTTTTAAAAAGAGTTGATTTAAAATTGTTTAGTAAAGATTTAATAAGTAAAATGATTTTTGCTGGATGTTTTGATAATTTTAATAATAGAAGAACTTTAATTGAAAATTTAGACATAATATATAACTATATTGAATTAGGAAGTGATTTAGTTATGAAACCTGAATTAGTTCAATATAGTGAATATAATCAAAAGGAATTAACTATAAAAGAACATGAAATATTAGGATTTTATTTAAATAATAATCCTATTACAGAATATAGAAAAGAAAAAAATATTAAAATTACTTTAAGTAATGTTTCTTCTTATATAAATAAAGTTATAGATGTTATAGCTTTTATAAATTATAAAAAAGAAATTATGACAAAAGAAAATAAAAAAATGTGTTTTATAGAATTAGTAGATGATTTTACAAATCTTGAAGGTGTTATATTTAATAATGCTCTTGTTGAATTACCTAATTTTAAAACAAATGATATTGTTAAAATTAGAGGTAAAATTGAAATGCGTAAGGGAAAAATTCAAATAATTGTAAATAAAATGGAATTATTAAGTTAATGATTCTTTTTTACTGACTTACAAAAATTAGTCTTTTTTTTCTGTTGTTATTGTGTTAAAATAATATTAAGGTAGGTTGATATGATGAAAAAAGTTAACAAGAAACAAACTGAAAAAAATGCAATAAGTATGGAATTGGATAAATTAGAAAAAAACATAAAAAAAACTAATTCAGAAAATAAAAAAGTAGATTTAAAATTCAAAATAATTGATATGGATAAAGCTAAAGAAGATATAGCAACTAATTTAAAAGATTTAGAACAAACTTTGAAACATCAATCAAAAGACAGAAAAAATATGCTTAAAGAAGTTAATGATAATATTGATAGTTATTCCAATAAAATATTAGAATATGAAAATAAGTTAAAAGAATATGAAATAAAAGAAATAAATTTTAAAAATCAAGAACGTGAACTTGATGAATATATGCAAATATATAATAGTAAATGTGAAGAATATGATGAGGAAGTAAACAAATTAAATAGAGAAATAATTAGTATGAGAAAAAAAGTAATGAGTTCTGAAAGAACAACATCCAATTTAAAATCCATAGTTGAATTAGTTATAAAAGAATATGGAATAGAAAAAATTTCTGAAATTACAGGAATTGAACAAGATAAAATAGAAAAATACCTTCAAGATTAACTTGAAGGTTTATTTATAACATTTGATAATTTGTACTATTATATGTTGTATTTTTATTTTCTAAAGCTGTAATTCTTCTATCCAATATATTTAATCTTTGTTCTAAACTATTAACTTGTTGCTCAATTGTATTGTCTGATACCATATTGCTTTGATTCATCATATTTGGCATCATTGGCATCATATTAGGCATTATTCCAGGGTAAGTTGGATATACTGGATATGGTGTTGTACAATTTCTATCTTTTTTCATATACACACTCCTATTCTAATTAATTATATGCTTTTTATAGATATTTGTGCTATAATAATAAGGGATATGATGATATGATAGATTTATACAAATATGAAAAAGAATTATATAATAGTGGTTATAATTATGTAGGGGGAATTGATGAGGTTGGAAGAGGTCCGTTAGTTGGTCCTGTTGTAACAGCTTGTGTTGTTTTACCTAAAGATTTTGTTTTAGAAGGATTGACTGACTCAAAAAAATTAAGTGAAAAAAAAAGAAATATTTTTTATGATTATATTATAGAACATGCAATATCATATGGAATAGGTATTATAAGTCCTGAGAGAATAGATGAAATTAATATTTATGAAGCTACAAAAGAAGCTATGTATATGGCTTATAATGAAGCAAATAAAAAAATTAAAATTGATTATATTTTAATAGATGCAATGCCACTTGTTTTAGATGTTCCGAATAAGTCAATTATTAAAGGTGATGCAACTAGTATATCTATAGCAGCAGCTTCTGTGGTTGCTAAAGTAACTAGGGACAGAATGATGTATGATTTAGACAAGAAATATCCAGAATATGGTTTTGCTAAACATAAGGGTTATCCGACTAAAAAACATATAGAAGCAATTAATAAATATGGATTAATAGAAGGTTATAGAAAAACTTATGGACCAGTGAAAAAGATATTGGAGGAGAAAAATGAAAATATGTTTAATAACACACATCGCTGATCCCGATGGGGCAATGCCTATTATATTATCAAAATTAGTCTTTGATAATTTAGATTTTTTTTCTTGTGAAAAATCTGAAGTTGATGAAATATTAAAAAAAGTGATTAATGATGACTATTCAAATATTTATATTGTTGATTTAAATATGAGTGAAGAAATGGCTAAAACTATTAATGAAAATGAAGTATTAAAAAATAAGATTTTAGTTTTTGATCATCATGAAAGTGAATTATATTTAAATAAATATTTGTTTATTAATGTTGTTGTCGAAAGTAATGATAGAAAAGAATGCGGAACAACTTTATATTATAATTATTTAAAAAAATATACTAATAATAGGTTATTAGAAAAAGAATCAACAATTCATATGGTAGAGTTAATTCGTGAAAATGATACATTTGATTTTACTTTAGAAAATAAAGAAGAAGCCATTAATTTTAGAAATTTATATGATATTTATGGTAGAGATGAATATATAAATCATTTTACTAATTTTATTATTGAGAATGATTATTTTGAATTCACTGGTGTTGAAAAAGAATTGGTTAAAATTGAATCAGAAAGAGCAAATAGGTATGTTTTAGAAAAATTAAGCCATGTAAGAAAAGCTGTTATTAATAATATTCCGGTTGGAATTGTTTTTGCAGAACAAAACAGATCAATGCTTGGTCATAAAATGGCAGAAATTATCCCTGATATTGATATTGCAATTGTTATAAATGTTGATAGAGGTATTAGTTATAGAGCCGATAAAGATGAAGTTGATACGAATATTTTAGCTATTCCTTGTGGTGGTGGTGGTCATAAACATGCATCAGGTAGTCCTTTACCAAATGATTTGCAAGAAAAAATAGTAGAATACATTTTTAAAAATGTTAAATGGAGGTAAAAATGCAAGTAAGAATAATTAAGGTAGGAAATTTACAAACAAATTGTTATATTATTATTAAAAATGGTTTTTGTTTGATTGTTGATCCGGGTGATCAGTTTTATTCAATTCAAGAACAAATTGGTGACAATAAATTAGTAGGTATTTTAATTACTCATAGACACCAAGATCATATTGGTGCATTGGAAAAATTTGTTCAAGAATATGGTATTCCTGTATATGATAGAAGTAATTTAGAAGAAAAAAAATACGAAATAAGTGATTTTAAATTTGAAGTTATTTATACACCAGGTCATACAAATGATTCTATTTGTTTCTATTTTTATGAATATAATTTTATGTTTGTTGGTGATTTTATATTTAAAGGTACAATTGGTAGAACTGATTTACCAACAGGTAGTAATACAGATATGAATAATAGTATTAATAAAATAATTAATTATAGTGATAGAATAAAAGTATATCCAGGTCATGGTGATGAAACTAACCTTGGTGTTGAAAAAGATACTAATCCATTTTTTAATTAATCAAGAAATGAAATTTTTTGAAAAAATTTAAAATTTTACCAAAAATTAAAATTCGCTAACCAATTTTCTTTTTTGACTAGACCAATTTAATATAATTCTTAAAAAACTATCAAGCTAATTTATTTCTACAAAAAAAACTATAGAAAATATAGTTTTTTTTATAAATATTTTTTTAATTCTTCAATTTGTTTATATAAAGTTTTTAAATATTTTTTTGCTAAAGCAAGATTAGATTTATTTACAACATTTTTATAATTTTCTATTTTTGATTCAATTTCAACTGTACCCATAGTAATACCTTGAATTAACATTTGAGCTATATTTGCATCACTATTATCTTTCATAGTTTCCATTTTAATTCCCATAGATGCACTCATTTTGGTGAATGTTCCATTATTTTTTGATGAAACATTATTTTTTTTTAATAATTTTTTGCTATTTTTGTAAAAATATTCAAATTCATTTAATTCTTTTTCAGTAATCATTTTAATTTTATTTTCTTTATTATTTAAATTTTTTAATAATTCATTAATTGTGTACATACCCATTTCAGCATTTTTATAAATATATTCTAATAATTCTATATTTTCATCCATTATATCATTCCTTTCATATATATTATGTATAATTTATAAATTATAATTCACTTTCAATAATTTTTTTATTATTAATTAATCTTTCATTATTTGAATTTATCGATAAAGCAATATTAATATTTTCTAAAGATTTATTAAAATTTTTAATATTAAAATAACAAATAGATAAAATATCATAAGGTGTTTCATTCCAAGAAAAGACTTCATTAATATAAGTTTTATTACGAGTATTAATTTTTAAGGCTTCTTCAATATAGAAAATTGCACTTTCATAATTATTATTTTCATATTCTAATAGACCTAATTCTATCCAAGGATCTCTTAAATATGGAGCCTCACTAATAGCTTTTTTTAACCATAATTCTGCTTCTTCAATTCGATTAAGATTTTTATATGAACGAGCAATAAATCTCATAGATGCGCATCTTTCATCTTTCCATAAAGCTGTAGGCAAATTCAAATGTTTAATTAAAGTATCAATACATTTATTCCATTTTTTATGATACATATATTCTCTACCTAAATAATGCATATTTCTATCATCATTAGGGTTTTCTTTAATTGATAGCTCTAATAAATTTAAATAATTAGAACGTGATTTAGAAATATCAGGATAATGATTAAGAATTATATCATCAATAATTACATAATTTTCAGTACCATTATATTGTAAAATTTCATGAACAGGATGTATCCATTTGTAATTTTTTCGGATATGAATTTTGTCATAGTAAAAAGAAATAACAGGTTTATTATTTTCTAATTTCCAATTATATGTATACTTAGCTCTAGTAGTATTTTTTTTCCAATTTTTTTCTAATTTTTTTCTCCAACCAGGTAATAATATTTCATCAAGATCTGTACAAACATAAATATCAAATTTATCAGGTATCATTTCTAAGGAAATATTTCTAGCTACATCAAATCTCCATGGTTTTATTTTTTTAGTTTTAACAAAGACTCCATTTTCTTTTAACTTTTCAACAGTTTTGTCTGTTGAACCTGTATCTAATACATATATAGCATCAGCCTCTTTCATTGAATTAACCCATCTATTTACAAATTTTTCTTCATTTTTTGCAATTGCATAAACAACTACTCTCATGTTATTTACTTAAATATTCTATAACAATTGTAATTAATGAATTAGCGAAATAAGTAGAATTTGTAATATTTGGTGCGAGTAAATAAATGCTTTTTTCACAATTGTTTTCTGGACATTCTATCATAATAATGTCCTCCTTTCAATAGTATCTTATTCAACCTAAAATAATTTATATATAACATATATAATAAACCTAAAAAAAATGTTATAATGTTATTAGAAAAGTAGGTGTGTTATGAAGAAATTATCAAAATTTGATTTTTTAAGTATATTTTTATTTATTTTTTCATTTTTAATTATTTATTTTATATTAACTAAAGATGGATATTTATATGCATCAAAAACTGACTTTGTTACACAACATTATTTGTTTCCTGAATACTTTAGAAAGTTGTTTTATGAAACAAAAGATATATTACCAGATTTTGCATTTAATTTGGGTAGTGGTCAAAATATATATTATTTCTCTTATTATGGATTGCTTAATCCTATAATTTTAATATCATATTTATTTCCATTTGTTTCTATGTTGGATTACATAATTGTAAGTACATCATTAATAGTTATAATTAGTACAATTTTGTTTTATTTTTTTCTTAAGGAAAATAATTTTAATAATAAAGTATGTTTAATATCATCATTATTATTTTTATTTAGTGGTCCATTAATTTTTCATTCACATCGTCATATTATGTTCATAAATTATTTTCCATTTTTAATTTTAGGATTATTCGCTATCGATAAATATATAAAAAATAATAAAAAATCATTTTTAATTTTAATGATTTCACTTATGATATTTACAAGTTATTATTATAGTGTTTCTGGAATAGTTGTTTTATTTATTTATTATATTTATAAGTGTATAGAAAAATATCAAAAAATAAATATAAAAGATATTATTGATATAGCAATCCCATTTATATGTGGAATAATGATTTCAATGATAATAATTCTACCTACATTATATACTTTATTAAATGGTAGAGATGGAACAAGTACATTTAATTTTATAGAGTTAATAAAGCCTAATTTTTATTTGTTATATGATTCTTATGGAATTGGCTTAACATTGATAAGCTTAGTTAGTTTAATTTATATGTTATTTGAAAAAAGAGAAAATAGATTTTTAAGTATAGTTTGTTTACTTATAAGTATTTTTCCAATCTTTAATTATATTTTAAATGGTACACTTTATATTAATTCGAAGTCATTAATTCCATTTATACCTTTGATATTATTAATATGTTCGAAATTTTTAGAAAATATTTTTTCCAAAAAAACTAATTTTATTCAAATTTTATTAATGATTTATTTAGTATTATCTGCATTTATTATTTGTTTAAATACAAATTTAAAAGATGATTTGTTATCAAAAGAAACAATAAATAATGATGAATATAATAGTACTATTGAATTAATAAATGACATAACAGAAACTGATAAATCATATTATCGTATAAGTAATTTAGTATTTAAAATAAAAGGCATTAATAAAGTAACAAATATAAGAGAATATAAAACTACGATGTATTCGTCCGGATATAATGGTGATTATAAAAAATTCTATTTTGATGTTTTTAATAATTCAGTAGAACATAGGAATTTATTAATGATATCAGAAGTAAATAGTTTATTGTTTCAAAGTTTTAGTGGTGAAAAATATATTGTAAGCAAAGACAATTTAGATTTAGAATTTGTTGAAGAAAAAAATAATGTTAAATTATATAAAAATAATTATGCTTTACCAATAGGGTATGCAATGAAAAATACAATTAGTAATAAAGTTTTTAATTCATTAAATTATCCAAATAATATTATTAATTTGTTTAGTAATATTATTACTAATAATGGAAATAATCAAAATATAAAAAAAGTTTCTAAAACTAATATTGATTATGAAATTGTTGATTCTAAAAATTTAAATTTGTCTAAAGATGATAAATATATAGTTAAAGCTTATAAAAACGCAACTATGAATATAAAAATTAACAATGATATGACTAATAAATTATTATTTATTAGATTTACTAATTATAATAATCCTAATACTGATATAGCAATAACAATTAATGGTGTAAAAAATAAATTAACAAGTAGTACTTGGAAATATCATAACGGTAATTATACCTTTGATTATGTATTATATAATACAAATAATTTAAATATTGAATTTACTAAAGGATTATATAGACTAGGTGATTTTGAATTTTATATTGTTGATTTATCAGAAATAATTAATAAAAATTATGATGAATTTGAGATAAGTAAAATTAAAGGTGATGTTATTTTAGGAAATATTGATGTTAGTGAAGATTCTTATTTTAATATATCAATTCCTTATGATAAAGGATTTAAGATATATATAGATGGTAAATTAACTAATTATGAAAAAACAAATAATAGTTTTATTGGTTTTCCTATTTCTAAAGGAAAACATAATATAAAAATAGAATATAATGCTCCATATAAAAAAATAAGTTTAGTTATAAGTTTAATTGGAGCAATTATATTGATAATAAATTTGATTAAAGAGAGGATTGATAAAAAATGATAAAAATAGTTCAATATGGATGTGGTAAAATGTCCAAATATATTATGAGGTACGCATTAGAAAATGGATATGAAATAGTTGGGGCTTTTGATATAAATCCTAATGTAATAGGAAAAGATATTGGAGATATAATAGGCACTTCTAAAAAAGGAATTATAGTTAAGAATGCAGCATATGTTAAAGATGAGTTGAAAAAATTGAATCCTGATATTTGTATAGTTACTACTATGAGTTTAATTAAAGATGTTAAAGATATTTTGTTAATTTGTGCTGAAGAAGGAATAAATGTAATTACAACTTGTGAAGAAGCATTTTATCCATTTAATTCCTCACCAGTTATTGTTAATGAAATAAATGAAATTGCCATCAAAAATAATTGTACAATAACAGGTAGTGGGTATCAAGATGCATTTTGGGGAAATTTAATTTCTACTTTAGCTGGTACAACTCATAATATTACAAAAATAAAAGGAAGCAGTTCTTATAATGTTGAAGATTATGGTATAGCTTTAGCTGTTGCTCATGGAGCTGGTCTTACTTTGGAACAATTTGAAACTGATATAGCTAGTATTGATAATATTTCGCTAGAAAAAAGAAAGGAACTAATTGAAAAAGGTGAATTTTTACCAAGTTATATGTGGAATACTAATGGTTGGTTATGTGATAAATTGCATTTAAATGTTAAAAGTCAAGTTCAAAAATGTGTTCCTAAAACTTGTGATCATGATATTTGTTCAAATACTTTAAATATGACTATAAAAAAAGGGGATGCAACTGGTATGAGTGCAGTTGTTATTACAGAAACATTGGAAGGAATTACGATCGAAACAGAATGTATTGGAAAGGTTTATTCTGAAACTGATTTTGATTGTAATAATTGGACTATTTATGGAGAACCGAATACTAATTTAGTTATTGAGAGACCACAAACAGTAGAGTTAACTTGTAGTGCTATAATAAATAGAATAGAAGATGTTATTAGCTCAAAGCCTGGATTTATTCCTACTTCTCAAATGGGAGAATTAAAATATAAAAAGTAGTTTATTACATAAAAGTAGTTTTATTACAAAAAAATTTACAAAAAAATTTAAAAAAAATTACAAAAAAATTTATTGATGAAATTAATTTTTTATAATATAATAATTAAGACATTAAATGCTATCTAGTCTATGTCTGCGACGAGATGGTATTTTTTTTGATTTAAAAAATACCAAAGTTTTAAGAAAGAAGGCAAAAATTATGTCTAAAATAAAATTTCAAAATTTTATTTTTACTTTAATGACTGTTATTTTAATGGCTTATTGTATGATAGTTTATAGTGTAGCAATAAATTCATCTGTAGGATTAGTTAATCAAACTTTTTTAATTGCTTTAAAAGAAATTTCCAATTGAAGCGATTATTGTCTTTTTATTAGCTTTTTTTATTGCAAGTCCGATTGCTAAAAAATTAGCTTTTAGAATAGTTGATCCTAAGACTGATAATAAGATGTTTGTTATTTTATCAATTCAAACATTTACAGTTTTAACTATGGCAGGTTTAATGAGCTTTTATGCATTATTCGCACAAAATTTAATAAATGCTAATGTTGTATGTAATTATATAGTTTTATATTGCAAAAATTTTATAATGGCTTATCCTTTGCAAATATTTTTTGTTGGTCCATTAGTTAGAAATATTTTTAGATTAATTTTTAAATAGAATTTATTGTTAAGTAAAACTATGTTTTAAAGTATTTATAATTATTATGCAGTATTTGAAAATATGGAAGAATTTTTCCATACTTTTTATTTTATTCAGTTAATTAAAGGATTGTAAAATGTTATATTTTACTTTTAATAGTAGATTTTATATTTTGCTTACTAAATTTGCAAGACCAATCGATTTTGGTTTTGAGTTCATCACTCATATTGATTTTCTTCTTAATTATTTTAATCATATCACATCACACCTTTCTTAAACGACAAAAAAATCAATCAGAAATGATTGATTTAATCATTAACATCGCTTTGGTGCGACGATTTTTGCTTCTGGAGCCATAAAGATTGAAGTCGGACAACCCTTATTTATCTTTATTATAGGTAGTAATAAAGTACTAACTGATATAAGTATACCATGAAAATATTAAAATTTGTTAAAAATTCGGATTAATATTATT
>CAZXOH010000004.1:0-17499 GCA_964642345.1 uncultured Muribaculaceae bacterium
TATGTGGAATTATATTTACAAGTGTTGGGGCTTATGCAGCAGTAACATATAAAGCAAGTGATGTATTGTATACATCAAGTGATGGAACGAGTATGACAGTAAATGATGCATTAAATGATATTTATCAAATAAAAACATTGGGTGATGCAACAGCAAGTGATATATTAAATGGTAAAACGGCTATAGTTCAAGGAAAATTAGTTACGGGTAATGTTGAAGTTCCAGATGGAACATATTATATTAATGTTGGCGTAAATGCTGCATATAATAATGTATCTGCTTGGAGTTTAGCTGCATCAAGGAGTGCTACATATGTTATAAAATTAGTAATTGAAAATGGTTCTGCAACAGTTTCATGGTATAGTGCTTCATATGTTGGGAATGCAGATTTAAATATAACGCCAGGTAGTGTTAGTTTAAAAACTATGTAATTAATTTGACATTTATGTTATTCCATAATAAAACTAAGATTTTAAATATCTTAGTTTTTAATTATGCTTTACTTATTTTTTTAAATATTTTATTTAGTAATTTTTTTAACTTTTCATAAAAATAATTAAATTCTTCTGTTTTATGAAATAATGCAATAATTATTATATTATATA
Organism: uncultured Muribaculaceae bacterium; assembly: GCA_964642345.1. GTDB lineage: Bacteria > Bacillota_I > Bacilli_A > RF39 > UBA660 > CAJOJO01. The sequence goes on from CAZXOH010000004.1 coordinate 606, forward strand.
ATATAAAAGAAATACCAGCTAAAACAATCCACATAATTATATTTTTTGCAACAATATAATTTGTTATCAATCTAATTAATATACATGATATAACAAATATTAATAAATAATAAATATATCTTATATAATATTTTTTAGGACTATCTTTAAATCCGTATTTATAAACAACATATGGATCTAACCAAGCTGTAGTAAGTATTCGACTTAAAATTGTTCCAATTATAACTCCAGCAACACCTAATGGTTTAACTAATATTACTGAAATAATTATATTTAAAATTACCATTATAATTGGTCTAAATTTTGCTATATAAAATAAACCATAAGCTGTTCTAAAGGAATTAGTAACTGATTGCATACCTGCTGTATAAAAATTGAGTGCTAAAAGAGCAGATACCCAATTTGATAACATATAGTCACTACCGATCCATAAATAAATGAATGGATTAATTAAGATAAATAAACATAAAGCACATAAAGAGAAAATATAAAAATTAAAGAAATTTAGTTTTTCGTATATATTTTTACTTCTTTCATTATTTGTAGCAACTAAATTACCAATACTTGATGTAATTGCATTAAAGATTTGCGAAACTACATTATTTAGTGAATTAATAATTAACAAGTAATTAGAATATAAACCAACAGTAATTAAACCTATAAATTTAGAAATAATAATATTATCAGTTCCGTTAGCAATTACATTTCCAATCTTATAAATAAATAATGATTTAATATTTTTATTTATTTCTGCTAATTCTTTTTTATTTACATCTTTTACATCTTTATCTTTTAAATATGGATACATTTTATCAGCAGTTTTTGAATACCAAATATTTTGAATTAAAACAAATACAATACTACATCCTAAATATAAAACAAAATCTTTAGTTAAGACTAATATAATTACTCTAACTATATTTAATAAAATCGAACAAGTAAAAGTAATTTTAGAAACTATATATCCTTTTTGATCAGATTCAATTAAAAATCTTTTATAAACGAATAAATAACTTAGTGCAGAATGTGTAGCAAACATCATATAAATTAAATATATATGAGGTATGTCAGGCATATTTTTTATAATTAATGGTAAAAATGGAGTAATTGATAGACCAATAATTAATACAACTAAACCTATAACATTATATACTTTTGAATAATATTTCATTAATGATTTAATTTTTTCAGTATCTTTTTTTGCTAAAGGTTTATATAGACTATATGGAATGGCAATTCCAATACCTAAATCTGCTAAAGAAAGAAGAGTAATAATATTTGAAAATAATCCATTAATTCCTAGATATTCACTGCCTAATATTTTAATAAAGATTGTTTTAACAGCAAAATCCATTAATACAGTTAATACTTGATTAACAATTGATGTTGTTGAATTAATAATTGAATTTTTTGTTCTAGATCTTTCCATTTAATCACCTGTCTAACATTATACATTAATTTTGAATAAAAATAAATGACTTAAGTTAAAATATATAGTATAATTAAATAGGTGATTATATGCTAGAACAATTAAGTATTGAAGAATTTAATGAGTTTTCAAAGAACCACGAACAAGGTTTATTTTTCCAAAGTTCTTATTGGGGTGATTTGAAAAAAATGACTGGGTGGGTTCCTCATATTGTAGGAATAAAAGAAGGTTATAATATAAAAGGTGCAACCTTGTTATTGGCTAAAAAAATACCTATATTTAATAAGTATATATTTTATGCACCAAGAGGTTATCTATTAAATTATAAAGATGAAGATTTTTTAGAAAATTTTACAAAAAAAATTGTTAAATATGTTAAAAAAAATCATGGAATTTTTGTTAAAATAAATCCTAATGTTGAATATCAAAAAAGAGATATTGATGGAAATGTCGTAGAAGGATTTAATAATCAAAAAATTGTTGATAATTTAATTAAATTAGGATATAAACATAATGGTTTTACTATTACATATGGTACAGATTTAGAACCTCGTTGGTGGTCTGTTTTAAATTTAAAAAATAAAAAAGAAGAAGATATTTTAAAAAATATGCGTGCGACAACAAGATGGGGAATAAATAATTCTTATAAACATGGTTTGAAATTAGTTCAAATTGATGAAGAAAGAATAGATGAATTTAAAAAATTAATGGAGCATACTAGTGAAAGAAGAGGCTTTATTGATAGACCTATTTCATATTATAAAAAAATGTATGAATCTTTCAGTAAAGATGATAATATTAAAATATTATTAGTTGAATTAAATTTAGAAGAAAATCTAAAAAGTTTAAATGAACAATTAATTAATACAGAAGATAAATTAAATAAAACAAAAAAAGAAAGCGCGATTAAGGAATATGAAAGCCAAATAACTGCTATTAAGAAAAAGATAGAAGAAGATAAAGAGCTAATAAAAAATTATGGAAATAATATTGTAGTTGCAGGCGGATTATTTATGTTGTTTGGTAGACAAGTTGTTTCTTTATTTGGAGCATCATATCGTGAATTTATGAAATTTAAAGGGCAATATTTTCTAAATTATGAAATGATTAAATATGCTTTAAATAATGGTTATGAAAAATTTAATTTTTTTGGAATAACTGGTGAATTTAATGAAAAATCTGATATGTATGGCTTATTTGATTTTAAAAGGGGATTTGGAGCTGAAGTTGTTGAATTAATTGGTGAATTTAATTTAGTTACCGACAAATTCTTTAATATTATTTATAAAATTATGTATAAAGTGTATAGGAAAACAAAGAGGTGATTTAATGATAGGAATTGCAAGTGATCATGCAGGATATGAAGTTAAACAAAAAGTAATTGATTTTTTAGAAAAAAATAATTATAAAGTTATTGATTATGGAACAAATAGTACTGACTCAGTTGATTATCCTAATTATGCTTTTAGAATTGGGATTGATGTTGTTGATAAAAAAATAGAAAAGGGTATATTGATTTGTAAAACAGGAATAGGTATGTCAATTGCTTGTAATAAGGTAAAGGGAATTAGATGTTCTAAAGTTGATACTGAAGAAGAAGCTTATTTAACTCGTTTTCATAATGATAGTAATGTATTAGCTATTTCAGCTATGAAGGAAATAACTGAAATAGAGAAAATTATTAAGATTTATTTAGAAACACCATTTTCTAATGAAGAAAAACATTTAAGAAGAATAAAGGAAATTAGTGAATATGAACGTTAAATTAATTTTATATGTTGTTATATTACCTCTTTCTTTATTTGCATTAGATTCTTTAAGTATTGAAAATAAATTTAAAAAAAATAGAATTTATCAAGCAAGGTTATTAGTTCTTTTTTTAGCAATGTCTATGTCTTATTTAGTTGTTAATTTTTTGACTGATGTTTTTTTGAATAGTAATTTTATATAAAGTTCGCTAATTAGTGAATTTTTTTTCATATGTTTTCATATATTTAAAATTTATGTCGAAATTTGTAGAACGAAAAATAGATGAAAATAATAAAAACTATGATAGAATATAAAACGATATATTTAATTGGAGTTAGTACGTTCTTTTATAAATAAGAAAGTGGTGGATATTATGACCAAAAAAGAAAAAATATTTTTTTCAATTATTTTCATATTATTAATATTCATAATAATTTTAATACTCTATAAATAAAAAAAGTTGTACTATCCTATGATTTACGAATGTATTTAACTTTTAAAGTAATTAAATATATCTTTTTTTTTATTATACTTCCATTTTTTTCAATAATTTTTATATTTTATTTTGCAAAAAGTTGTATAAAATTTGCAAAAAAAACGAACAAAATTTCTATCTTGACAGAAGCGCCCGGGGAGGGGGGGTATGATATAAATAGGAGAGTAGAAATAGTATGAAAAAAGTAATAAAAAGTAGGATATTTTTAGTAATAATATGTGGAATTATATTTACAAGTGTTGGGGCTTATGCAGCAGTAACATATAAAGCAAGTGATATATTATATACGTCAAGTGATGGAATAAGTATGAATGTAAATGATGCTTTAAATGACTTAAAAAATTTGTGTTCTAACCAACAATTGTATAATTTGTACCTTGCTAGTGGATATAAAGATTTATATGAATTAAATGGAGCAAAAACTATAACATTTACCAAAACTCAAACCAACAATTCTGTAAGTATATATGGTAGTAATACAAAAGTATCAGATTTTTCGGGAATGACATTATTGAAAAAAGTTGAAGTAAATGTAACAGGAACATTCACTATTGATATTTCGCAATATAAATATCTGGGATTATACGTTTTATCTCCATTGACTGATGTTACAATAAACTGAATCTATTAGTTATAATTTGTCATAAAAAATTTGACAAATCATATTTTTAATATATAATAATCACCAAGTAGGTGATAATGTGCAAATAATGAATATAAGTAATCATCAATTTAGGAAAATGAAAGAATATATACCTGATAATGGAATAGGACATATGGAATGTAATCTGTATTTATTAAATTCAAAAGAAAAATGGAATAAAAATTATAAAATATTTAAAAAATTCAATAAAACAGAAGGAGAATACTTTAGTAATAAATTATATACTATAAATGAATTAATAAATTATAAAGATAAAATTGAAATAGAAGAATTAGTTTATCCTGATAAATTAGTTTCCTTGGATAATGAAATAGTAGGATATTCAATGGAGTTTATAAAAGATAATTTAAATATTAATTTAATATTAAATTCTGATATAATTGATTTTAAATTTAAAATAAAAATATTAAAAGAAATAGGATTACTATTAGAAAAAATAAAAGATAATGGAATTATTACATTATCAGATATTCATGAAGGGAACTTTATTTATGATTTGTCAAAAAAACAAGTTCGAGCAGTTGATTTAGATAGTTGTAAGATTGGTAAAAATGAAGGATCTTTATCTAAATATTTGACTTTTAATCATAATTTATGGAATTACCCACATAAATATCCTTTAAATGAAGATGATGTTCATATACCTAATACCAATACAACATACTTAAGTTATATATATATGATTTTAAATTTTATATCTGGTACAAATTATATAAGTGAATTATCAATTGAAAATTATTATAAATATTTAGAAAGATTAAAACAAAATGGATTTAATAAAGAATTGATTGATATTTTTTCTTTAATTTATGTTAATACAGATAATAAAAATCCTACATATTTACTAGATAGTATAAAAGAGAAAAAAATTAATTGTAGAGGATTACTAAGGTAGTCCTTTTTTCGACAAATTTTAAAATTCAAATAAATTAAAATATTTATGAGATGATACAATGAAAAAAATAATTCTTTTAATATTAATAATGTTATTAATTCCATATATGATTATAGTTTTTTTAACTAAAGATAATAATCAAATAGAGGTAAGAATAAAAAAAGAAAATAATGAAATTATAGTAGTTGAATTAGAGGAATATATAATAGGTGTTTTAGCAGGAGAAATGCCTTTATCATTTAATATTGAAGCATTAAAAGCTGGTGCGGTAGCATCACGAAGTTATGTATTAAAAAAAATACAAAATAATAATAAAGAATATGATGTAGTTGATACTGTAATGAATCAAGTATATCTTGATGAATCAAAATTAAAAGAAAAGTATGGTGAAAATTATAAAGAAAAAATAAAAAAAATAAAACAAGCAGTTGAAGACACAACAGGTGAATACTTAAGTTATAATGATGAAATAGTTGAAGCATTATTTTTTTCAACAAGTACTGGAAAAACTGAAAACGTTGAAGAAGTATTTAATGAATATTTACCATATTTAAGAAGTGTTGACTCATCTTGGGATAGTGAAACATCACCAATATTTAGTGAAACAAATACATTTACTTTAAATGAATTTTATGAAAAATTAGATCTTTCAATAAAAGAAAAATTAAACTATCAAATATTAGAAACAACAAGTACTGGAAGAATAAAAAAAATAAAAATTAATGATAAAGAATTTAGTGGTAATGAATTTGCTACAAAATTAGGATTAAAATCCAATTATTTTGAAATAATGATATTTGATACAAATATTTTAATTACAACCAAAGGAAATGGTCATGGAGTAGGAATGAGTCAGTATGGTGCAGAAGCAATGGCTCAAAAAGGATATAAATATGATGAAATATTAAAATACTATTATCAAAATGTAGAAATCAAAAAAATTTAGTATATTATTCATTTATTTGTTCACACTTTTAATAGAGGTGAAAAAAATGGAAAAAAGAAGATTAAAAAAATCAGTTGTTTATTTATTATATGGATTAGGTTTTGTTTTATTAGTTGGAGTTGCATTTACAATTGAAAATGTATTTACTAAGAAAACATTAGATGATAAATTAACATATGTATCAAAAACTGTATTTGATAAAGTCATCCCAGTTGTTGCAACTGATTATAAAATAATAAGGCCCATAAATAAAAGTGAAATACAAGTTATTTATGGTTATTATGATTACAAATCAGATGACGAAAATCAAAGAAATTCAATTTTGGTATATGATAAAACATATATGCAAAGTAGTGGAATAACTTATGGTTATAGTGAATCATTTGATGTAGTATCCATATTAGATGGAAAAGTAATTACTGTAAAACAAGATGAATTATTGGGAAATATTGTTGAAATAGAACATAATAATGGGATTATTAGTATTTATCAAAGTTTAGATAGTGTAAATGTTAAAGTAAATGATACAATTAAACAAGGTACTATAATAGGGAAAAGTGGTAAAAATAATTTAAATAAGACTACTGAATATTGCTTGTATTTTGAAATGATAGTTAATGGTAACTTAGTAAATCCAAATAATTATTATGATAAAACAGTAGATGAAATATAGGATTAATAATCCTTTTTTTGTATAAAATTAAAAGTAAATTTATATAATTTATTAGGTGATTTTGTGAATATTAGTAAGAGAGTTAAAGAAGAAGCTAATTTTATTTTAAAAACTGGTTATACTATAAGAGAAATAGCTAAAAAATTTAGTGTTTCTAAAAGTACTGTACATAAAGATTTAAATGAAAGATTACATAAAATAGATTTAAATTTATACAAAAAAGTAAAAGTAATATTAGATTACCATATAAATATAAGACATATAAGAGGTGGTGAATCTACAAGGAGAAAATATTTAAAGGAGGGGTAATAGTGTTTGCACATGATATTGGAATAGATTTAGGTACAGCAAATGTTTTGATTTATGTAAAAGGCCAAGGAATTGTATTAAATGAACCATCTGTTGTAGCAATAGATTCAAACAAAAAAGTTTTAGCGGTTGGAGAGGAAGCAAGAAATATGCTTGGGCGAACACCTGGAAAAGTAGAAGCAATAAGACCTATGAAAGATGGTGTAATTGCAGATTTTGATGTGACTGAAATAATGTTAGAAAATTTTATTAAAAAAATTAATGCCAAAGGTGTATTTTCAAAACCTCGTATTTTAATTTGTTGTCCATCTAATATAACTGGTGTCGAAAAAAATGCGATTAAAGAAGCAGCAGAAAGAACTGGCGCTAAAAAAGTATTTATTGAAGAAGAACCGAAAGTAGCAGCTGTTGGGGCAGGATTAGATATATCACTTCCAATTGGTAATATGGTTGTTGATATTGGAGGTGGTACTACAGATATTGCAATATTGTCATTGGGTGATATAGTTACAAGTTCATCCATTAAAATAGCTGGCAATACATTTGATACTGACATTATGAAATATATAAAAGATAAATATAAATTATTAATAGGTGATAGAACTGCTGAAACAATAAAATTAGAAATAGGTAATGTTTTTATTGATAAAAATAGTAAAAATAAAATGAAGGTTAGAGGTAGAGATTTAGTAACAGGTTTACCAAAAACAATTACAATTATTGAACAAGAAATAACTGAGGCTTTGAAAGATAGTGCAATGTTAATAGTAAATACTGTAAAAATTGTTTTAGAGCAAACACCTCCAGAATTATCAGCTGATATAATTGATAATGGTATTGTTTTAACTGGTGGTGGTGCTTTAATTAAAGGAATGGACAAGTTATTGCAAAGTGAACTTAAGGTTCCCATTAAAATAGCAGAAAGTCCATTGACATGTGTTGCTTTAGGAACAGGTATTCTTTTAGAAAACATTAATTTAATTGATAAATAGATTGTATAATCTATTTTTTTCCGTTTTGAAAGTTCTTTAAAAATTATCAAAATATGTTTACAGACATATGTTTGTGTGATAAACTTAAGTTATAAGGTGATTTTATGAATAATAAGGGATTTGCTATTTCGGGAATACTTTATGTATTATTATTGATGTTTATAACTATTTTAGTTATGTTATTGTATAATTTTCAAAATAAAAAAAATGTTCTTGATAGATTAAAACAGGATACAACAGAAGATATAAATGCTACTTATACACCCGTCTTAGTAATGAATTCTATTATACCTGAAACTATCACTAAAGGAAATAATTATAATATTGTTATGGGTTATTCAACTAATTCTACTGTGGAATGTATTAGTGATAAAGATGGTGTAATATCTAACACTAATGAGTTAACAACAGTTGGAGATCATATAATAACTTGTACTGCAATGACTAAAAAAAATAAAACAACTGTTGCTACAATAAATGTAACTGTTAAAGAATGATGAAAAGGTGATTTTTAATGATAATTGATCAAGAATTAATTTCTAGAATATTTATAATGATTTTATTACCATTTATGTTTGTAGTATTAATAATGCCATATATAAAAAAAATGGCAATTAAAATAGGTGCGGTTGATGTTCCAAGAAATAGACATATGCATAAAAAAGTAACACCTAAATTAGGTGGGCTAGCAATCTTCTTTGGATTTTTACTTGGCTATATGGTGTTTGGAACACATAGCAGTACAATGAATGCAATATTAATTGGAAGTTTTATAATTGTAATAATTGGTGTAATAGATGATATAGCAGAACTGTCTGCAAAAACTCAATTTATTGGGCAACTTGCAGCAGCTAGTGTTATAGTATTTTATGGTAATATTTTATTACAAGATATTAGCGCATTTGGAATTTATATTAATTTTAGTTGGGTTTCTTATCCTTTAACATTATTTTTTATTCTTGGATGTATTAATTGTATTAATTTAATTGATGGTTTGGATGGTTTAAGTGGTGGTATAAGTTCTATTTATTTTTTAACTATTGGTATAATAGCAACTATGCAAGGAAAAACAGGATTAGATTTTGTTTTAACATTTGTTATGCTTGGTTCTATATTAGGATTTTTAGTTTATAATTATCATCCTGCTAGTATATTTGCTGGAGATACAGGTTCAAATTTAATGGGATTTATGATTTCTATTGTTGCCCTTCTTGGTTTTAAAAATGTTACGATGACTTCTTTAATTATTCCATTATTAGTAATGGCTATTCCAATACTTGATACTTTGTTTGCAATTATAAGGAGAGTTTTGAAAGGTCAAAATCCATTTACATCTCCTGATAGATTTCATATTCATCATCAATTATTAAATAAAAATTTCTCTGAAAAAACAACTGTTTCTATAATACTCGGAATTGATTTATTATTTGCAAGTGCATCAATTATTTATGTACTTGGAGATGAAAAATTGGGATATATTATTTATGGTATTTTGTTAGCAATTGTTTTAGCTTTTGTTCTTACTACTAATGTTATAATTGATAGAGAAACAGTTAAAAAACAATTAAAAAAATTAAAAAGATCAAAATAATGATCTTTTTTGTATATTTAATTTTATTAATTAAATACTAATAATGGTGATAATATGGTAGAAACTATAAGAATAATACCAAGAAGTTTAGTATCATTAGTTGTATTATTTTTGATTACAAAAGCTATTGGAAAAAAACAAGTATCAGAATTATCGTTATTTGATTATGTAATTGGAATAAGTATAGGTAATTTTGCTGCTGAAATGATAATGAATTTTGATAGTAATTATTATAATGGAATAGTTGCGATGGTAACATTTGGTCTTATTGCATGGTTAGTTTCATATTTTACAATGAAAAGTATGATTTTAAGAAGAATAATTATAGGTACTCCTACAGTTATAATTCAAAATGGAAAAATAATTGAAAAGAATTTAAGAAAAATGATGATTGATATTAATGATTTGTTAGAACAATGTCGTAGTAATGGAACATTCGATATAAATGAAATTGAATATGCAATTATGGAAGCAAATGGGAAAATAAGTATTTTACCAAAAAAAGAATTTTCTCCCCTAATAGTAAAAGATATGAATTTAAAATTAGAAAAAAATGAATTAGTGTCTAATGTAATAATTGATGGAAAAATAATGAAAAGTAATTTAGAAAATTCGGGGAAAGAAAAAGATTGGTTATTAAAAGAATTAAAAATTAAAGGGAAAAAGTTAGAAGATATTTTATTAGCTACTTTAGATAATAATTATAAATTAATAATATATGAAAGAAATAATAATTTAAAGATAAAAAATGTTTTAGAATAAAAAAATATGTTATTTAAACATATCATCTATTTTTTTATTAATCTTTCTTTTAAGTTTAGTATTAGTCTTTTTTCTAATAGTATCACTAAAAATACAAGCTATTAAAATAATTAATACAGAAATTGTACTTAATAATATTTCTTTTGTTATTTTATACCCAAATATAATAAATAAATATTCTTCATTACTCCATAAGTTTAACCCTTCTTTTTTTGCAAGTTTTAAACTTTTGTTTAAAGTATCTAGATATTTATAATCATCATAAACATATTTAATTTCAGCATATCCTTCTCTAACGATTAAATCTTGTAATAATTTATCATCTACAAATACCCAAGCTAAATATCTATTATATTTGTCTAATTTATCAGCTTTTTCGTCATATTCTATTTCTATTTTTTTAGCAGTTGTTAATAAATTACAAGTAAAATCACTTGCTTCCTTACCATATTTTTCTATTTTATTAGTTGATTCAGGAGTGTTGATTGCTAAAAATCTAACCTTAATTGTTTCTCCATTTAAATTAAACCAAGCAGTATCACCATCAACACATTTATTTAAAGTAACTTCTTCTTTAGCAAATATACTAAATGGTACTAATAATAAACAAATAATATAAAGTATCTTTTTCATTCTAGTTTCACCATAAACATTATAGCACATAGCTGAATTAAAAAAAATAATTTGTTAAAATTTTAAATTTGAAAATTAAATTAATATGTAAAATTTTTGTTTATCAGGATTAAGTTTTAAGGATTGACTTAATAATTTTATAATGATATATTATAACTAGGAGGGAAAAATGAGAAGTAATTTAAAAAAATTTGTTTTTACATTAATTATGGTTTTAGGTTTTGGATATGTTAATGTAAATGCTGCTAGTGATTATTATATTTATGTTAATGATACAATGTTAACTAGTGAAAACAATTCAATAACTTTTGGAAATGGTTCAATTAGTTATAATGAAACAACAAAAGAACTTACATTAAATAATGCGACTATTAATTCTACTATGGATAATGAATTAATTGGAGTTATCAGCATTAATAATGATGAAAATGTGACTATTAAATTAGTAGGTAATAATATTATTAATAATGTGGGATCTAGTCAAGGTATTCTATCTACTAGTAATCTTACTATTACTGGAACTGGTAATTTAAATATTAATACTGATGGGTATGGTATTTATTTAGGAACTGGTAATTTAATTATTAAAGATACTACTTTAAATGTTACATCTAGTAATTGGTCTAGTATATTAGTTAATGATGATTTGATTATTGATAATAGTTTAATTGATTTAAAAGCTCCTTACGATAGTGGGATTTATGCTGATACAGGTACAGTTACTTTTAAAAATTTAACAGGAAAGGCTTTTCAAAAAAGTAGGAATTATCCTATAACTTTTGATACCGATATTTGTGATAATGATGATATTTCTATATTTAGTAATGGACAATATAAATTAGGATATAGTTATGTTAAAATTTCTAATTTATATAGTGTAACTACAGATAATGATAGTAATAGTACAATTATTTTATCTGATACAAACGTTTTAGATGGACAAAGTATCACTGCTACTATTGGTACTTCTGATGATTATAAGATAAAAAGTATTCTTGTAAATAATGAAGAAAGTAAAAATTCTTTAGTTGATGGGAAATTAACATTAACTATTAATAAAGACACTACGATTAAAGTAGTTAGTGAAGAAATTAATATTGAAGTAGATGCTCCTGAAATAGAAGAATCCGCTAAAATAGAGGAAGTCACTTTTGGTGTTGATAATGATGAATTAGAAAAAAAATTAAAAATAGATATTAAAAATCAGTTTTTAAATTTTCCATTAGAAAATACTAAGGTTGTAATTGAAGTTAATAATATTGATTCAGAAGATATTTTAGATTATGAATTAGAAACTATTAATGAAGAAGCAAATAATAATGGATATGATGAAGTTGTTTCATACTTTGATATTACTGTAAAAGTGTTAAAAAATAATGAAGAAGTTGGTATTTTATCTGAAACTAGCAATAAGATTAAATTTCAAGTTGCACTCCCAGATAAATTTACTGAGGTTAAAGATGGATATACTAGAACTTATACTATTATAAGATATCATAATAGGATTGCTGAAATTCTTGATACTAAATTTGAAGATAATTTACTAATATTTGAATCTGATAAATTTTCTACATATGCAATATCTTATGTTGATACTGCTAATCTTGTTGTAATTGAACCAAATCCAAATACAGGTGATAATATATATTTTTATATAGTTATTTCTATTTTATCTATTTTAGGAATGACTGGAGTAGTAATTTTTTCTAAAAAAACAAATTAGAAAAATTTATCACTTTTCTGTTTGAAAGTTATGAGATTATTGAAAGTCTAAAAAGGCTTTCTTTTTTGAAATAAAATAGAAAGTAAACACATTAAATAATAATTTTTAAATTTTTCACTGACATTTTCACAAATTAATCACAATATAAAACTTTTTCTTTACTTTTTAGAATAAACTATGCTATAATATGCAAGGCAAAAAAGGGATGTGTTTTTATGAAAAATATAAAAAATATAGCTATAATAGCTCACGTAGACCATGGTAAAACAACATTAGTTGATGGACTTTTAAAAGAATCAGGGACTTTTAGAGACAATGAACAAGTTGATGTAAGAGTAATGGATTCAAATGACATAGAAAAAGAAAGAGGAATTACTATTTTAGCTAAACCAACAGCAATTGATTATAAAGGAACTAGAATTAATATTTTAGATACTCCAGGTCATGCTGATTTTGGTGGTGAAGTAGAAAGAATTATGAATATGGTTGATGGAGTACTTTTAGTAGTTGATGCTTATGAAGGTACAATGCCTCAAACTAGATTTGTTCTTAAGAAAGCGTTAGAAGCTGGTGTTACTCCTATTGTAGTTGTTAATAAAATAGATAAAGAAACGGCTAGACCTAAAGAAGTAATAGATGAAGTTATGGATTTATTTATTGAATTAGGAGCAGATTTAGAACAATTAGATTTTCCAGTTGTTTATGCATCAGCTATTAATGGAACATCTAGTTTAAATCCAGATGTTAGTACTCAAGAAAAAACAATGAAACCAATCTTAGATATGATAATTGATAATATTCCTTCGCCAAAAATAGAAGAGGGAAGTTTACAATTTCAACCTGCATTATTGGATTATAATGATTTTGTAGGAAGAATTGGTATTGGTGTTGTTAAAAGAGGAAAAATTAAAACTAATCAAATGGTATCTTGTGTTAGATTAGATGGAAGTATTAAGCAATTTAGAATTGCTAAAATGTTTGGATATATTGGTTTAAAAAGAATTGAAATAGAAGAAGCAGAAGCCGGAGATATAATTGCTATTTCAGGATTACCAGATATTTCAGTTGGTGAAACAGTTTGTGAAATAGGAAAAGAAGAAGCTTTACCACTTTTAAGAATTGATGAACCTACATTACAAATGACATTTGGTGTTAATACATCACCATTTGTTGGAAAAGAAGGAAAAATAGTTACTGCCAGAAAAATAGAAGAAAGGTTGTTAAAAGAAACAGAAAGAGATGTTTCACTTAAAGTTGCGCCTAATGATAATGAATCTTTTATTGTATCTGGTCGTGGTGAACTTCATTTATCAATTTTAATTGAAAATATGCGAAGAGAAGGATTTGAGTTACAAGTTTCAAAACCTGAAGTTATTGTAAAAGAAAAAGATGGAGTTAAGATGGAACCATATGAAGATGTTCAAATTGATGTTCCTGAGGAATATGTTGGTTCAATAATTGAAGCCTTAGGAAATCGTGAAGGAAATATGGAAAATATGACTAACCATGAAAATCAAGTTAGACTTTTATATACAATCCCATCCCGTGGTTTAATAGGATTTACAACAGAATTTATGACTATGACTAAAGGTTATGGTATGATGAGTCATACATTTAAAGAATACCGTAAAATGGCTGGAGCAAAAGTAGGAGAAAGAAAATTAGGCGTTTTAGTTTCTATGGAAAATGGAAAATCTACTGCTTATGCTTTAGGTCAATTAGAAGATAGGGGAATTATGTTTATTGAACCTGGTGTTGATGTATATGAAGGTATGTTAGTTGGTGAACATACTCATGATAATGATTTAGCAGTTAATGTTGTTAAGGGCAAAAATTTAACTAATACTAGAAGTGCTGGAAAAGATCATACTGTTGTATTAAAAAGACCTAGATTATTGTCTTTAGAATATTGTTTAGATTATATTAATAGTGATGAATATGTTGAAGTAACTCCATTAAGTATAAGAATGAGGAAAAAAATATTAAATACTGCAGAAAGAAAAAAATATGATAGTAAAAAATAACACATTAAGTGTTATTTTATTTTTCAAAAAAGTCTTTTATGTCTTTGTTTAAAATATATGCTATTTGTTCTAAAGTATCAATAGATATTGTTTGATGAGTAACTGATTCTAGTTTAGCAATAAAACTATCACTTAATAATAATTTTTCAGCTAACTCACGTTGAGTCATATTACGTTCTAAACGATATTTTTTAATATTTTTTCCTATTACATTATATATATCTTCTCTCATACTACCACCATTTAAATTTTCTCACATTTTAATTTCTTTTGATATAGACTAATAGTCTATGTTATAATAATTATGGTGATATTATGTATGATGTTTTAAAATTAAGAATTTTGAGAGAAAAGAATAATTATACAGTAAAGAATATGGCGGATATGTTAAATATTTCTCCAGCTCATTATTGTTTAATTGAAAATAAAAAGAGAAATTTATATTATGATATGGCAATTAAAATTTCAAATATTTTTAATTTGAAACCAGATGATATTTTTTATAAAAAAGACTAGCTTAGCTAGTTTTTTGAATTTTGTTTTCTAAATAATAATTTCTTAATTCTTTGAATCTTTGATAATGGATTATTTCTCTTTGTCTTAAAAATGAAAGTGGTCCTAAAACATCTGGGTCATTTGTTAAATCCATTAAATGTTCATATGTGGCTCTTGCTCTTTGTTCTGCTGCCATATCACTTTCTAAATCTGCAATGAAGTCTCCAGTTGTTGCTACATAAGATGTTGTAAATGGAATTCCTGATGGATCAGCTGGAAACAATGCATTATCATAGACTGCAAATTGTCCACCAATACCTGCATTTTTAATTTCTTCTATAGTTGAATCTTCCATTAATTGGTAAATCATTGAAGTAATTATTTCTATATGAGCCATTTCTTCTGTAGCTATATCTGTAAGCAATGCTTTACCTCTATCATCTGGCATTGTATATCTTTGATTAAAATATGTTAAACAAGCACTTAATTCAGAGTTTGGACCACCATATTGAGCAGATAAATATCTTGCCATTTTTAAATCTTTTTTAGTTATGTTAACTGGATATTCTAATTTTTTTTCATATTTCCACATTATTTACCACCCTCCCAAGGCCAAGGACTATTTATCCAAATAAAAGGATATCTATTATTTGCTTTACTATTTAAAGTGATAGGCCCAAATTTTATTTGATATTCTTCCATTATGTTGTTTGCTTGTTCACGATATTGATTGAATAATCCAATCATATCTTTATCATCAGGAAATATATCTAAATATAAATTAATGTCTGTCATTGCAAAGCATAATGAATCTAATGTTGTTAACATTTTTGCTTGTTCATTAGCTGGTTTTAAATCAATTGGATTTACTTTATAACCATTATATAAATTTGGAAATAAGTTTCCTCTAATAAATCCTTGATATGGATCATATAATTGTTTAGGGTTACTATCTTCTGTATATAGTGGTTGATTATAATTATTATTTACATAATTATAATAATCTTGTCTAAAATTTTGATTATACATAATTTTTCCTCCCAATTTATAATATGGTTTGATATAACTAGTGTGTAGGCAAATGATTATAATAAATTAGTAAAAAACTCTTGATTATTTTTAGAATAATTGATAAAATATGAATTGTTGATATGGCGTGATTGGTGAAGTGGTTAACACGGCGGATTGTGGTTCCGTTATGCAAGGGTTCGATCCCCTTATCGCGCCCCATTTTAAAAATAAAAGGGGCTGTAATGAAATTAGATAACTAGTTTCTTACAGTCTTTTTCTATTTTATATAAAATATTTAATCAATTAGTATGCAAAAAAGTCAAAATATTATAATAAAATTTACTTTCCTCATTTTATTTCATAGAGGAAAATTAATTTATATTTAACTAATAACATTTTTTATTACAATTTTCCTTATAAACCCTAAAAAAGAGGCTTCTGAAATTATTTCATTTCATTACAGCCCCTTTTTTTAATGCTGTTTTTAAAAGTGAGAGAAGTA
>CAZXOH010000005.1:0-17360 GCA_964642345.1 uncultured Muribaculaceae bacterium
ACAGGAAATAAAACATTTTCAAGTTGTTTTTTTGTTACTTGTGATAAAAAGTATGTTTGATCTTTATTACTATCTAAGCCTCTTAATAATTTTCCATCTTTTATTCTTGCGTAATGTCCAGTTGCAATATAATCAGCTCCTAGTTTTTTTGCTTCTTTAACAAACATATCAAATTTAATATATTTATTACACATAATATCAGGATTAGGTGTTCTTCCTTTTTTTAATTCATCTAAAAAATAAGTAAAAACATAATCCCAGTATTCCTTAACAAAATCAATTCTATGTAAAGGTATTTCAATTTTTTTACATACATTTAAAGCATCATTATAATCTTGTTCTTGAGGACATATATTATTATTTAGTGTTGGATTACCATTAATATCATTATTTACACTAGCATCCCAATTTCGCATAAATAAACCTATAACATCATATCCTTGATTTTTAAGAATGATAGCTGCAACACTACTATCTACGCCGCCACTCATTCCAATTACTACTTTTTTCATAAAATCACCATTATAATTATACAAAAAAAAAATTTAATAGTCTACTTTATTAAGAAATAAAATTTATTAAAAATAAATGGAATTCCATATACTTCATATAAACTTGTTATAACAATTGTTATTAAACATATAACTAATATTTTAAAGTATCTATTAATTATTTTATTAAAATTCATGTTTTGCTTTTTTAATACAGAAAATGTTAATTTTTTAGAGACATTTAAAGCATTTACGATTATTAATGTGTAGCACAAATATTTTACTATTTCATTTGGAAAAATATATAGAAAACTAAATAGTATTCCTTTTGTTTTATAGGTAAAAATGAATGAACTAATTGTAAAACCTAAACTAAATGCTTTAAAAAAATATATTATTGCTATTATTGGCGTTCCTATAATTGAGATACCTAATAACCAAATCAAAATAATTATAAATATATTTGAAGCAAAAGTGTTTTTTAAAACATCAATATAATTTATTTCTTTTGTATAAATGTCATTTAAAAATGTTTCTATATATGTTTTGACTAATTGTTTATCACTATTATTTAATATTGATATAAAAAAAGTTCCAAAAATAAATGCTACTGCAGAAATTACTATTAAAAATATTATAATTTTATTTTTCTTTATCTTGTCCAATATTATCACCTAATTAATAATATTAAAAAAAATCTATTTTTATTCCAAAAATATGATATAATTAATTAGAGGTGTTTAGATGAAAAAGAAAAATAATAATCAAAGAATTGTTGCAATTATTTTGTTGATAGCTATGGTTGCATCATTTGTAATTTCATGCTTAGCTTATTTCTAATTTAGGATGAATTGTTTCATTAATTCCATTGCTTAGTATTTGACTAAGTTTTTTTATTGTAAAATCAATTTCTTTTGGTGTAACCATCAAATTATAACCAATTGGTGTTAAAACTTCATATATTAGTTTTCTTACCTCGTCTTCAGATAATTCTCCTATCATTCCAAGAAGATTTTTTTTATCATTAATATTTGTTTTATATTCTTTTTTTAAATAATTAATTTCAGAACTTTTCACTATTTTATTCATTGGATTTTTAATGAATTCTTTGTTAAATTCATAATTTTTATAGATGTAGTTAAATGTATCCGATACAATACTAACAGCATCAAGTACAGTTGGTATTCCAATTGATATAACAGGTATTCCCAATGTTTCTTTGCATATTTCTTTTCTAAAATTGCCAATTCCACTACCGGGTTTTATTCCAGTATCAGTCATTTGAATGGTTTTATTTAATCTTTCAATTGAAAGAGTTGCTAAAGAATCAATTACAATTATATACTCAGGTTTTATAATATCAATTATTTTTTTGATTATTTCATAGGTTTCAATTCCTGTATCTCCTGTTACACCAGGGGCAATTGCTGCTATTTCACTAAATCCTTCATCTAATGGTGCTACATCTAAAATATGAGTTGTTACTACAATATTTTCTATTACTTTAGGGCCTAATGAATCAGGAGTTGAGTTAATATTACCTAATCCTATTATTAATCCTCTTTTACTATTTTTTATTAGTTTTTTTAGATATTTTTTAAATATTTTTTTTAAATCTTTTTGATTATCAATATCAGTTACATCTTGAAATTCTATAGTTATATAATTTCCAGATTTTTTATTTATTTTTTTACTTAAATTTTCATCAATCATTATTTCTGTTACATAAATATCTTCTGTTTCTTTTATTTTCCCTTGTTTTATATCAATTGTTTCAATCATTAAATCTGTTCGTAGCGAAAAATTTGCTAAATCTATTTCATGTTTCATTGTATCACCAATATTATTTTGACCTTTTTCATACTTTTTATAAGTAATTCTTGATTTTTACTTTCATATTTGCTAAAATATATTAGGAATTAATGGCTTGGAGGTGAAATTATGCCAAATATGAAAAATGCTAAAAAAGCAGTTAAAACAAGTATCAAAAGAAAAATAAATAATAATAATACATATAAAGCTAGTTTAAAAAATGCTATAAAAAGTGTTGAAAAAGCAGTTTTAGCAAAAGACAAAGAAAAAGCTAGTGAAGCTTTAAAAATTGCTATTAAAAAAATTGATAAAGCAGCTGGTGCAGGGATTGTTAAAGATAACTATGCAGCTCGTAATAAATCACGTTTAACTATTAAAGTTAATTCAATGGAGTAATTTTTACTTCTTTTTTTTATTCTTTATGTTATAATTATAATAGGTGATGCTATGAAAAAACTATTAAAAACGATATTTCTTCTAATCATACTGGGATTAATACTAACTAAATATGAAACAATATTTGATTTTATTGTTAAAGATATTATTTATAGAGATGAACTTATTTACGATGAGCCAAACTCTTACAAAAAAGATTATGACTTTAATTTTGTTAAGCAAACAACAGATTTTGAACCTGAAAGTAAACAAGATATTATGAATATTATTTTTACTATGTTAAATAATGGTTATGAAGAATTTACTTTCTTCTGCCCTAGAAAATACGAAAATTGTTTAACTGATGTTCAAGACATTATAAATGATAGAGTTTTAATTTCAAATATTAATAATTTTGTTAGTCCTTATAATAGTTATAATAAAATAGATGTTAATCTTAATAATTTGGGAAGAGTTAGTATTGTTGTAGATAGATTATATTCTGATGAGCTTATTAGTAAAATAAGTTCTAAAATTGATGAATTATATAATGAATTAATCAATGATTCGATGTCGGATAGAGAAAAAATTAAAACAATTCATGATTATATTATAAATAGAACTTCTTATGATGAAGATAGATCTGAGGAAGTAAAAAATGGTGGTGTTGTTTCTTTAAAACATACTTCTAATTTAGCATATGGTCCCCTTTTTACAGGTAAAGCTATATGTGGTGGGTATTCTGATGTAATGGCTTTATTTTTGGACAAAATGGGGATTAAAAATTATAAAATATCAAGTTCAAGTCATATATGGAATTTAGTTTATATTGAAGGTTCATGGAAACACTTAGATTTAACTTGGGATGATCCTGTTTTATCAAATGGTGGAAGTACTATTACAGATATATTTTTCCTTATAACTACTGATGAATTATATAGTAAAAATACAAGTCAACATATTTTTGATGAAAATGTATTTAGTGAAGCAAAGAATAGTTAAAACTATTCTTTTAAAAATTTTATTGCATCATCTATGGTTTTAACTGATACAATTTCAATATCATATTTGTACTTTTCTTTTATTTTTATTGCTTCTTGATAATTTTCTTCTGAAACAATAAAGATATCGGCTTTATTTTGAACGGCTCCTTTTAATTTATATTTAACTCCACTTATTTCACCAATATTACCATTTATATCGATTGTACCCGTTCCAACGATTTTTCTATTTTTAGTTAGAGGATCATTAGTAAGATAATTATAAATAGCTAGAGTCATCATCATACCACCTGATGGTCCAGATTCTTTATCGGTAAAATTGAATTTAATTTCATTATCAAATTCAAAACTATATGTTATTAAAATTCCAATAGCTTTTTTTTCATTTATTTCAATTATTTTAGCTTTTTTAATTCCATTATCTGTTTCTATCATAATTGTATCATTAATATTATGATTATTTATTATTGCAGTTATTTCTTCCAAATTACAAACTTTTTTATCATCAATTTTTAAAATTTGATCCTTAATTTTTAAATTAGTTTGTGCTTCAGGATTTATATATGTTATATACATTTTTTTATTTTTTATATTTAATTTTTTTTCTGCTTTTTTGTATGCTACAATAGTTGCTATTGCATTTGCTTCATTTAATAGCATTTTATTTCTGTAATTAGATTCTTCAATTGTTTCGTTAGAACTAATACTTTCTTCTAGTTTTATTAAATCCCAATTGTCATTTATTTTTGAAATAAGATAAGTTGGTATTGTTGCTCTAATTTCAGAAACATAGGCCATATTTATGGTACCTGATGTCTTAATTTTAATATTTGATTCAATTTTAGAATCGAGATTTAATATTCCACCAGGCATTTCAATATAGTATGGCAATTTTATTACAAAAAACAACAAAAACAAAAGTATTAATAATATTAAATATTTATATTCTCTTATTTTTTCTTTCATAGTTTTACCTACTTTCTAATATAATTATATTATAGAAATATGCAAAAAGGGAGTTAAAAATGAAAAAATATTTTAAATTGTTATTTTTGTTTTTCTTTTTATTTATATTAATTAAAATTATTTTAAATTCAAATGAATATATTGATTGCGTTCAAGTTTCCATTATTTTTTGGAAAAATAGAATTATTACAACAATATTCCCTTTTCTTTTATTGAGTGATTTTTTAATAAATTATGGATTTATTGATATTATTAATTTTTTATTTGGAAATATTTTTAAATTTTTTTTTAATGTAAATGGAAATGTGGCATATATATTTTTTATGAGTATGATATCAGGTTTTCCTAGTAGTGCGATATATATTAACGATTTATATCAAAAAAATTTAATTTCGTATGAAAGTGCGAATAAAGCTTTAATATTATGTCATTTTTCTAATCCATTATTTATTATTGGTTTTATTGGTAGTATTATAGGTTATAAATATGCTTATTATATATTAATTATCCATTATTTAACAGCGATTATTGTTGGTTTATTATTTAGAAATTTAGATAATGGAAAAGAAATAAAAATTAAATTTGATTGTAAAAGTTTTGGCTACATTTTAAAAAATAGTATAAAAAAAGGTATTGATAGTATTTTATTAATTTTAGGTACAATTATTTTTTTTAATATTGTTACTAAAACATTAGATTATATTGATTTTCCTGTTTTTTTTCAATATATTTTTAATATGTTTTTAGAATTATCAAATGGAATTAATTTTGTTTTAAATAATTTCGATTATAAATATGCTTGCTTATTTATTTCAATGATTTTATCTTTTGGAGGTTTATGTGTTCATTGTCAAATCATAAGTATTATGGAAAATAGTAATATAAAATACCAAAATTATTTGATATCTAGAATTATTGCTTCTTTGATATCTGGAATTTTGGTATTATTAACTTTTAATCTACTATAACACTTAAACTATATTTATTTAAATATTCATCTATTTTTACCCACAAATTTACATTGTCAACTTCAGAACTATAATCTCCGCCAGGTCCTTTAATTTTAACATTACTTTTTTTTGTTCCAATTGCAAAATTATTATCTCCTTGACAACCATTTACAAATGATTCAGAATTTTTATCTGTTAAATATTTTAAACCATTCCATTTACAAGAGCCACCTTGATAAATTATATCAATAGAATATATATTTTCTAAAGTAGATGACGTTACAAAATTATTGGTTTGAGTCCATAAATTATAATTTGTACCGCTAATGTTTGGATATTCTAATAAAAATTCAAAGTAACCATTTTGATATTCTTCAACTATTTTTTTCTTTTCTTTTTCTGTTTTATTTTTGGATTCTTCTTCAATTAAATCTATTTCTTGTAATTTATTGTTTTCATCTTTAAATTGTACTTTTGTATCTTTATTAATTCTAAAAATTTCTAATGATTTTAATGAACTAAATTTGTGTTCATTTTTTGATTTAATAAATTCATTATAATCTTTAAAATAAGCATCTTCTGAATCTAATGAAATATTATTTTGATCTTGGTGGAATATTTTAGCCCAGTATGTAGTACTTTCAGTAATATTTGAATCTTTTCTAATTGGTAAATCGACTCCATTTGCAGTTAAAATGGCATCACTAATTTTTAATTGGTTACTTATTACTACTTCATTTGAATTATAAACTTTAACTATATGAATCCCAAAATCATCATCTAACAAGTTACTTTTTATTGGAATATCTAAGCTGAATTCATTTAAACTTAATGATGAATCACTATTATTATAACTAAATGAAACTTGTCCAAATGTACTGCCATCACTTAATTTCATAGTATAATTTCCATATGTTAGTGTGTTTGCACCAACATCAATAAGTAATTTTTTTTCTTCATCTTGATATTTAAATATTAGACATGAAACACCACAACTTTTTATTTCAATTAATGTGTCTTCATTTAAATCATCATATATTTTTTTTGTCATGATTCCTTGTTTATTAAGTAATGTTGTTTTAATATCACCACTTACATAAAGTTCTTTCAGTGTAAAAATCAGTTGAAATAATATTATAGATATAATTGAAACTAAAGTAAAAGAAACAATTAATTCTATTACTGTAAAACCTTTTTTCATTGTATCACCCTTTTTTATAAATTTCTTAAATCTTCTAATGCTTCATATACAGTTGTTGCAGTCCAATTTTCATTTTCAGAAACAAATGAGAAACATTCAGCAGATAAATTTGTTGAACAATTATTATTAATATCGCTATCTAATCCAATTATTATTGATGCAAAAGTTTTATCATTAAACATTATAATTAAACGATTATTATTTGTAACTTTTGATTTAAGACTAAAAATAAATTCTTTAAAACTTTCAGGAAATATAGATGTATCAACTTTACTACTATTAAGATAAAGATTTAATTTTTCTAAGTCAGCGCTTGTATATATAATACTTTTTATATTCATGTTTGCAATCATTGTTTGATAGAAGTCATTTTCTCCATTTGTTATATAGGTATGAGTTTTAATATTAATAAAGCCATTTTCTTCATTATCTAATGCATTTGATAATGAATCATTTATATCATTTTCAATAAAAAAATCACTTAATTCTTTAGCAAAATATATACCAGGTATTGTATTATATCTAAAGCTTACTTCATAATTGTCTTTTATATTTGTAAATTGTACGAATAAGAATATTAATGTACTTACTATGATTGTAGAAACAATTAGTGTTTCCAATAACATAAATCCTTTACTATTTTTATTCATAAATTTCAACCTCCTTATTGTAATTATTCCAAATCTATTATATAATAGATTAAGAATAAATGCTAGTCATAAATTGAAAAAAGACTATAAAGGGGAATGAAAATATGTTAAAAAAATTTGATTTTGATAAAATGCCTATCGTAGAAGTGGTAAATGAAATATTGCTTGATGCAAGTAAAAAAGGAGCAAGTGATATTCATTTTGACCCTCATGAAGATTTTATGAAAATAAGAATTAGAATTGATGGATCTTTAAGTGATTATGCAGAAATTCCTAATTCCGTTAAAAAAAATCTAGTTACTCGTATTAAAATTTTAGCTGGAATGAATATTACCGAATCAAGGTTACCTCAAGATGGTGCGATTAAAGCAACATTACAAGGGATAAATTTAGATTTGCGTGTTTCTTGTTTACCAACTTTAAATGGTGAAAAAATAGTTATTCGTATTTTGGATTACTCTATGAGTACTAGTGGACTTGAAAATTTAGGTTTTAGTGAATCTAATTTTGAAAAAATCAGTAAAATGATTGGATTACCTAATGGTATTATTCTTGTTACTGGTGCAACTGGTAGTGGTAAATCAACTACAGTTTATGCAATTTTACAAAAATTAAATAAAGAAGATACAAATATTATTACCGTTGAAGATCCTATTGAAATGAATATTGAAGGTGTTAACCAAGTTCAAACCAATAGTGAAATTGGTTTAACATTCGCTACTGCACTAAGATCAATATTACGTCAAGACCCTAATGTTATAATGATTGGAGAAATTCGTGATACTGAAACTGCAAAAATAGCTGTTAGAGCTTCTATTACTGGGCATATAGTTTTATCTACAATCCATACTAATAACTCTTTAAATACAATAGAACGTTTACTAGATATGGAAGTCGAAAGATATTTACTTGCATCTGCATTAACTGGTATTGTTTCTCAAAAATTAGCTCGTAAATTATGTCCAAAATGTAAACAAAAGAAAAAAACAAATGATTATGAAAAACAATTATTTAGAAGAGTTTTACATAGAGAAATTGATGAAATATATCAAACTGAAGGTTGTGAAGAATGTGGTAATGGTTATTTAGGACGTATTGCCTTACATGAAGTATTACTTGTTAATCAAGAAATAAAAGATGCCATAAGTGCTAATATGCCAAAAGAAGAATTAAGACATTTAGTTTATAGTTCTGATGTTACAACTTTACTTCAAGATGGACTTGAAAAAGTTGTAAATGGTGAAACTACGTTAGAAGAAGTATTAAAATTAATTGAGCTTGATAATGATGACCCAAGAGAAAATAATTACGATTTAAAAGAAGCTTTGAATCAAACAAAAATATCTCAAGAACAAGAATCAACTCAAGATACAATTGTTAATGAAACAAAAAATAAAACTATTTCTAATGAAATAGATAAAAAAATAGAAAAGAAAACAGAAGAAAAACATGATATTGAATTTGAAATGCCAACATTTGATGAACCAAAAGAAGAAAAAAAAGTTGAATTAAAGGAAGAAAAAGTTGAACCTGAAAAGAAAAAAGAAACTTCTGTTGAAAAGAGTAAACCTAAAGAACCTGAATTTGATGATGAATTTGAAGAAGATTTAATGAATATGGAATTTTAAAAGAAGCAAAATATGTGCTTCTTTTTACATTCCTAAAATAAATAATTCTAATCCAGTGTTTTTATCTATTTTCCCTGTTTTAATTCCTATATCTAAATCAGCTAATTTATTTAAATATTCTAATAGTGTTTTTGAATCATAATTATATCCTTTTTGAATAGCCTTTTGAATTGGATATTGTTTTTGATCTAGCAAATCCATGATATCAAATATACGATATCCTTTTTTTGATAATTCTTTTACTTGGTACATTAATCTAAATTGGTTAGCTAATAATACTAAAATTTTTATTGGTTCTTCCCCTATTTTTATTAATTCGTAATAACATTCTAATGCTTCATTCATATTTTTATTAATTATATTATCAATTAGATAAAATATATCCGTATTAATACTTTTATTAATGACATTTAATATATCATTATCTGTTATAATTAAATCATCATTTTTGTATGTTTTTAATTTTATAATTTCATTTTCTAAAATATAAAGATTATCCCCTACTCTATTAATTAATGAATTAATTTGATTAATAGTTATTTTATAGGGTTTAATCATTTCATTTACTAGCGCATTAATATTTTTTACATCATTAAATTCTAATATAGTTCCATTTTTTTTAACAGAAGTTACTATTTTTTTTCTTGAATCCAATTTATCATTTGCTACAACAAATATTATTGTAGTATTTTTGTTAGGATTTTCTATATATTTTTGTAGTAAATTAATATCTTTTTCATCAATATTTTTTTTACTTGATGAAAATATAAAACTATTATATACAATTATTGTTTTATTTGTAGAAAATAATGAAAATGTTGTTGCAGAATCAATTATTTGTTTAATATTTATATTTTCTAAATCAAATTCCTCTATTTCTAAACGATCTATATTTTTTGTTAATTCTTGTATTTTTTTATTTATTAAGTAATTTTGAGTTCCGTATAAAACATATATCATATTATCACCTATTAAAATTATATCATAACAAAGAAAAAAGAACTATCTTTTTATTTTAAAATAGAAAGTAGTTCCCTTATTTTTCTTAGATTTAACTCCATATTCAAAATTATGTTGTTCTAAAATATTTTTTACAATTGATAAACCTAATCCTGTACCAACAGTATTTCGGTTATGAGTTTTATCGGTTTTATAATATTTATCCCAGATAAATTCTAAATCTTTTTCACTTATACCATTACCATGATCAATTACTTCAATTAAATAATATTCTTTTTCTTTCTTTAAATTAACAATTATTTTATTATCTTTTCCAACATAGTTAATAGCATTACTGATTAAATTATATATAACTTGTTCAATTTTCTTTTTATCAATTTCTACAATTGTATCTGAAATACCATTATATTCAATTAAAACATTACTATAATTAAAATGATTAATTATATTTTCAATTAATTCATTAATATCATTTTTTTGAATATTTAAATCATCAATATTAGATTGTAATTTTGATAAATCTAGTATATCATTAACCAATAAATTTAATCTATTTGTTTCATCTATTATTGTATTAAGATATTCAAATGTTTTTTCTTTATCATCATATGATATGTCTTTAATCATTTCAGAATATGCTTTAATCATTGTTAGAGGTGTTTTTAAATCATGAGATACATTTGCTAAAAGTTCTCTTCTTACTTCATCAGTTTTTGATAATTCATTGCATGTTTCATTTAATGTATCAACTAATTCATTTAATTCTCTAATATTATCATCAATTTCAAATTTTGTTTTATAATCTCCGCTTGCCATTTTTTTAGCGCTTTCATTTATTTTTATTATCGGTCTTGAAATTACTTTAGAAATAAAATAAGAAATAATTAATGATAAACTAAGTACTAAAATAGTTACGTATATTAATTGACTTCCCAATATATCAGTTGTTGAAGCTAATATTTCAACTGAAGAATTAATATATATATATGTATCATCATCTAATTTTACAGCATACATTACTATTTTGTTTTTAAACTCTCTATTTATATATTTATATAATTTTAATGTTTCTCCACTATCTTGAAATTCAATTTTATCTTCTATTACATCTTTGTTTTTTGAATTTAAACCAATACATCCTCTATTTAAATTGTTTGATGAGTATATTTCCGTATTTTTGTAAACAACATCTATGCAGACATTTTCTTGAAATGAATAATCATCAAGTAGTTCTTTTATATTACTTTCATCATAGTTGTTAATTATATCAGTTGCAACATTTTTAACTTCATTAGTTTTTACATATTCATAATATGTATCTAAAAATAATACTTGAAAAAACCACAAAAAACCCATGATTGAAGCTGAAAAAATTATTAAATATATCCAAATTTTATTTAGCAAACTATTCTTTCGTTTCATATTTGTATCCTATTGTTCTTACAGTTTTAATTAAATCACGATATTTTCCTAAATTATTTCTTAACATTTTGATATGTGTATCAATAGTTCGATCATCGCCATAAAAATCATAATTCCAAATATTATTTAATAATTGTTCCCTTGATAAAGCAATTCCTTCATTTTTTACAAAAAAACATAATAATTCATATTCTTTAGGTGTTAAAGGAATCTCTTTATTTTCTATTTTTACAGTTCGTCCTACATAATTGATTTCTAAATCTTTATAATCATATTTATCATCTATTTCTTTTGTTTGAATACGACTTAATACAGCTTTTACTCTTGCTATCAATTCTTTTGGACTAAATGGTTTTGTAACATAGTCATCGATTCCAAGATCAAATCCTGTTAATTTATCATATTCTTCTTTTCTAGCAGACAACATTATTATTGGTATATCTTTTATTTTTTTTATTTCTTTGGCTGCAGAAAATCCATCTAGTCTAGGCATCATTACATCCATTATAATTAAATCAATATTTTCTTTTTTGATTATATTTATAGCTTGTTCTCCATTTTCGGCTTCTATATATTCAAACCCTTCTTTTTTTAAATATTCATTTATTACATTTCGAATTAACATTTCATCATCTACAACTAATATTTTCATTAAATCACTTCCTCTAAATAATAATACATTGTTTTTATGAATTTTGAGTGAAATTTAGTAATTCTTTACTAATAAAACCGATAATTGTACCTGTTATAATACTGGTTATGATTAATAAAGGTATATAATATATTAAATTTGTATTTAATAGAATTAAGGCTGCTATTATTTGTCCAATATTATGCATAATAGAACCTATGATACTAACTCCAATAATTGATAATTTTGTTTTTTTAAATATTATCATTGATATTATACTGAAAATAGAACCAAACAGACTAAAATAAAATGTTGTACTAAATAAACCTGTTCTTAGTATTCCAACTAATATTACTCTTAATACTGAAATATATATAGCGTCTTTTGAACCATATGAATATAAAACTATTAATGTAATAATATTTGCTAAACCTATTCTAATACCAGGAAAGTTAAAAATAGGAATGAAACTTTCCAAAATATTTAATATAATTGATATTGATAATAACATTGAAAGTCTTATTTCTTTTTTCATAATTAACCTACTTTAGCATCTATTTCATCATTGTTTTTTATTTTAATTACTATTTCATTGGGTAAGCAAATGATTGATTCATATGAATGAGATATATAACCTTGTTTAGAACATATATGTTTTTTGCTATTTTCAGATTCTACTTTTATTTTTTTATCTTTTACTTTTATTTTTACTTT
Source organism: uncultured Muribaculaceae bacterium (assembly GCA_964642345.1). GTDB lineage: Bacteria > Bacillota_I > Bacilli_A > RF39 > UBA660 > CAJOJO01. The sequence goes on from CAZXOH010000005.1 coordinate 12,802, forward strand.
TCCATTAGTTCCATCTACTTCATACAATGAATCAATATTTAAGTCTATATTTAAAATTGCATTATTTTGATAATATACAACTGCGGTTGTTTCTTCTTTTTTTTTAATGGTTATAATAGCTATTATTGATATGCATATTAAAATAATTATTAATTTAGTATCTGTTTTATTCATATTTACTAAATCCTTCTGATGTAACTATTGTATCATCATTTAAATACCAAATTGCTTCAACATCGTCTAATTCATCAATATATTTTTTTCCTTCTTCGACTGATAAGAGGAATAAATAAGTAGACAAAAAGTCAGCATAAGCACTATCTTTTGTTATTACGGTTACACTTTTCATATTATTTGCTGGAAATAATGTATCAGGGTCAATTATATGATGATATTTTGTTCCATTATATTCATAATATCTTAGGTAACCACCACTTGTTACAACTGCTTCATTTTCAACTTTTATTATTTTATATATATCACTTTGATTATTAGGATTTTCTAGTCCGATTTTATATTTTTCTTTTTTGTATGATTCACCTGTTAAAACATTTCCTCCAGCATTAATTAAGTATTTTTTTAAGCCGATGCTTTCTAAATATTCTCCTACTTTTTTAGTAGCATATCCTTTTGAAATTGAACCTAAGTCTATATTTAAGTTATTGTTTTTGATTTTGTTATTTTTTAGTTCTATTTCATCAATATTATTATAGTTTACATATTCTAATTCTTCTATTGTAGGAATACTAATACCTGCTTCTCTATATCCTTTCCATATATCAATTACATTTCCCATACTTATATCTACTTTACCATTTGACCATTTATACATGTTTATTCCATATTCAATTAAATCAGATAATTTATTATCTATTTCTAAGTATTCATCAGTGAGAACATTATTATTTATTGTATATAAATTAGTTATTCCTTGATAACTGTTATATCTATCTGTAAGTTTATGATATTCACTATAAATTTTATCTATTTCATCTAGTGCTTCATTTGCTTTTTTTGAATTATTTGTATATATTTTAATATTAATATAAGTATCAAAATAAGAATAATCTCTTTCATAAATTTTATTTCTAAATAAATTCCAAATAATAAATATTAATATTAGAAATATTAAAAAAATTAAAATTATTTTTTTCTTCATATTATTCACCTACTAAATTATATCAAAAAAAAAAGAAGTAGTCTATTTTTTCATTAAACTTTCATATACTTCTACTAATTGTTTTCCCACTTCTTTTATATTTTTTTTGGATGCAACTTGATAACCATTTTCTGTTAAAGATGGTAGTTTATTTTCTAATATTTCTTTTATTTTTTGTTCAAATTCATTTATATTTTTTGCTTTGTATACAGTTTTGTTTGTTTCATATTCTTCAAAGACTGGAATATCTCTAACTAAGGTAGGAATTTTTTCAGTTAAAGCTTCTAAGATAGGTATTCCTTCAGTTTCTTCTAATGTTGGAAATAAATATAAGTCGAAACTACTATATGCTTTTTTTAATTCACTTTGTTCTACATATCCTGCAAATTTTAAATTATCTAATTTTGTATTTACGGCTTTTTTTATTTCGTCGGGAACTAATTTTAAATCTAAATATCCAAACCAAATAAATTGATAACTTGGTAATCTTTTTGCAAGTTCAACAAATTCTAATATTCCTTTTCTTTTTAAATATAAGCCTACTCCCATAATAACTTTATCATTTTCTTTAAATCCATATTTTTTTCTAATTTCATTTCTATATGATTCATCACGTTCAAAAAATGATGTATCTATTCCATTTGATATAGCAATTATTGGTTTTTTTAAATTGTATTTTTCTAATAATCTTTTTGCATAATTTGTAGGACATATTATTATATCTCCTAATTTGTAGCATTTACAAATCCACCATTTAAATAAAGGCGCTAACTGATTTGAAAATATAAATGAATTTTTGAAATCTTCTTCTGTACTATGAGCATGGTATACTATTTTTTTTCCTTGTTTTTTTGCTTTTTTTGCTAAAAAGTATGATTTTGGTCCATAAAAGTTTAAATGTATTATATCATAGTCTTTACATTTTGGATTAGTTGTATATTCTATTTTATTATCTTCTAAGGCTTTTTGCTGATGTTTTATAGCTTTTCCTAGTCCTGAATTTCCAATAGATTTTAAGTTTTCTGTATATAGCAATATTTTCATACAATCACCATATATAGTATATCATATATTTACTAAAATTACATCATCGCCTATTTTTTTTATTTGATTCCATTTTATTTCAAATTCTCCATTATTAGTAAAAACATTTATTATTTTGTTTTTTTGCACTACTAGTGATTCCATATTACCATCTGTATTTATTAATACATCAATTATCTTACCTATTTTACTTCCATTATTTATGTTTACGATGTCTTTGTTTTGAAGTTCAGATAATCTCATTATATCACCTATATTAATTATATTATAATATTAATTTTTTAATGTTATCGATTCCACTTTTTTCTAATCTTGATATTTGTGCTTGGCTTATTCCAATTTCTTGAGCTAATTCCAATTGTGTTTTTCCTGTTATATATCTTTCATATAAAATGTATTTTTCTTTTGTTTTTATTTTTGATAAGGCATCTTTAAGTGCAATTTTCATCTCAATTGGATATTTTTCTTTTTTATCTTCTAATTGATCTGCCAAAAAAATTGTATCACCACCATCATTATAAATTGGTTCATACATACTTACTGCATCTCTCATTGAATCAAGAGCATTTGCTATTTCTAAGTCAGATAAACCTAATTCTTTTGCAATTAAACTTATTGTGGGTTCATATCCTAATTTATTGGTTAATTCTTCTTTTATTTTTAATGCTTTATATGCAATATCTTTTATACTTCTAGCAATTCTAACACTATTATTATCTCTTAAATATCTTCTAACTTCACCCAATATCATCGGAACTGCATAAGTACTAAATTTTACATCAAATGTTAAATCAAAATTATCTATTGCTTTAATCAACCCGATACAACCTACTTGAAATAAGTCATCCATGTTATCTGTTCTATTGTTGTATTTTTTTAATATTGATAGAACTAGTTTTAAGTTTCCATTTACCAATTCTTCTTTAGCAGTTTTATCTCCCTGTTTATAATTTCTAAACAAATCAATCATTTCTTCATTTGTTAAAACTTTAATGTTCGCAGTATTCACGCCATTTATTTCTACTTTATGACGTGCCATATTATTCTCCTTTCACATATGTTATGTATAAGAAGTTAAAAAATATTCATTAAAGTTTCATTTCTGTTTCTATTAAATTTTTTCTTATTTTAAAACTTTCAGTCGTTGATGAATCAAATTGATTATTATCCATTATGTAATCAATCCATTTTAATGCACAATTTTTTAAATATGGAATTTCATTTTTTCTAAGTTCTTTATTATCATAATACTCATTTAAAAATGCTTTAAGTCCTTCATAATCTACACCCCTTGATTTAGAAAAATACAATAATGATACTGCTATTGCAACATCAACTACTGTTGGTCCATATTTAGCATCATCAAAATCAATAAATCCAATTTTTGAATCCCAATCTATATTATAGAAAATGTTACATCTAGTTAAGTCAAAATGTAATATTGAATATCTATTAAATACTCCATCTATTTTGAAAGGTAATACAGGTAAATTATATTTATTATTACCATTTGTTATTTGATGAATTTTTTTTATTTCTTTAGCGATTTTAATAGATGTTTCTTTATTTATATTTTTAAATAAATTACCAATTTCTTCACCATTTAAAAATGAATAAATTATGCAAAATTTTCCATTCTCTAATAATGAATATCTTTCTTTTTCTTTATTTAATATTATATCTGGAACATTCATACCGCAATTTTTTAAATCTATATGAATATTAACCATAGAAATAACATGTTTTTCGTCATCATATAATTTCATTATATATTTATTTGAATGATTTTTAAGTATATATACATTTCCATCAGTTGAATCTTCATTTTTAATTATATTATTTATTTCTAAATAATATTTTTGATTAATTTCTTTCATCATTATCACTTATTCTTTCACTATATGATCCACTTGATAATATTACAGCATTTGCCCATTTTTTATCACAATAATTATACCAATTACTAATTGTATTAGCATATGTAACTATTCCATCATCACTTATTGTAACAGGTATCATTCCATCACCTAAAGTAGGAGTGACTACATTGGTTGCACATCCACCTGCATTTAAATTATTATATAATTCATCTAATGCATCATTTACATTCGTACTTGCTCCATTACTTGCATCATAAATAATCTCAGCGGCTCTAAATTTACCAGCGGCATAGATACTTACACTTACTACCACAATAGTTGTAATTATTACTAAAAAATATTATTCAATATTACCCTTTTCATACTTTTCATACTATTCCTACTTTCTTATATATCATAACAATCTACAGTATTTATGTCAAGAAAAAAAACAATTTGTTGATAAGAAAATAATCTATTAATCAAAAATTATTTTA
>CAZXOH010000006.1:0-15437 GCA_964642345.1 uncultured Muribaculaceae bacterium
CTCCTTTTTTTAGTTGATTTTTACGTAAATCGTTTTTCATAAGTTCCCTCCTTTTCTTTAATAAAAAACAACTTAATAAGTTTATATCATATTTAAAAAAAAGAGTAAAATGACCAATTTTGTTAATTCGTATACAAATTATACTAAATTCACTAGTGAATTTTTAAAATTGGTTAGACCAATTTTGATTTTTGGTAAAAATTTAAATTTTTTTCAAAAAAATAAAAAACCATGCTTTTTACACAGTTAATTTATTATAATACATTATTTTTTAAAATCCCATATACATTGTAATAACAATAAATAAAATTCCTAAGATAAGAGTTAATCTTGTAATAAATAACTCTCCACCTCTTTCTTTTCTGTTTTTAAACAAAGAATCATTACCACCAGTTAAAGCACCTAAACTTTCAGCTTTACCAGCTTGTAATAAAACAATAGCTATTAGGAAAACAGATATAATTATTAATAATGTCATCATTATAATTTCCTCCAAATCTATTTAACACTTTAACACACTTTAATATAAAAATCAATTATTATTCAAATATTTTACCAATTAATGTGTTTTTATCTTGAATTCCATTCAAATAATCTGATGCTTTCATTTTAGGTTTACCTTCAGGTTGAATTACCGTTAAAACAACTTCACCATTAACACATTTAACTCCAATTCCATCAGGATAAATATTTGTTATTTTTCCATCTAATAAAAGAGAATAATTTTCATCAGTTGTTCTACATTCCCAAACTTTGATTCTTTTTCCTTCCAAAATAGTATAAGCACCAGGCCAACTATTTAATCCTCTTACTTGATTATATATTTGCCTTTTAGTTTTACTAAAATCAATCTTTTCATCTTCTTTGGAAATATTAGAAGCATAAGTTGATTCAAAATTATCTTGTTTTGTACGTGAAGCTGTACCATTTATAATACTTGGCAATGTATCTAGCAATAAATCCTTGCCTAAAATACTTAATTTATCATGTAAGGTACTAGCAGTATCTGTTTCTGAAATTTCAATACTTTTTTGAGAAATAATATCACCAGTATCTAAACTTGGTGCCATATGCATAATTGTAACACCTGTTTCTTTAAATCCATTTATAATTGCTCTATGAATTGGTGCTCCACCTCTTAATTTTGGAAGTAATGAAGCATGAACATTAATACAACCATATTCTGGATAAACTAATATCTCTCTTGGAACAATTTGTCCATAAGCACAAGTAACAATCAAAGTTGGATGTAAGTCAGTAATTTGTTTCCATTCTTCTTTTAAATTTGCAGGTTGAAGAACTAAAATCATATTATCAAGTGCTAACTGTTTAACTGGAGAATATTTAATTTTTCCATCTCTTCCAACTGGTTTATCAGGTTGTGTAACAACAGCTTTAACTTTATAATTATCAATTAATCCTTGTAAAACAGGAACAGCAAAATCAGGGGTTCCCATAAAAACTATACTAACATCTTTTTTTATCTTTATATTTTCAATATCCATTTTATCACCTGAATATATTTTACCACATTTTTACTATTTTATTGCATATTTTTTTTATATAACCACTTAATAAATATGAATGTTCGCAATATTCACAAAAAGACAAAAGTCATTTCTTTTGTTTTTTTATTAATCTTACAAATTCATCAAAAAGTATTTGTTGTTCGCTTATATCTTCTGGGTGCCACTCTACACCTATATTAAATGTATTTGTATCCAATTCTACTGCTTCAATTATTTCATCATCACTTCTAGCAACTACTTTATATATTCCACTATTTTTAGCTTGTTCTTTATGTCTACTATTTACGTATAATATATCTCGATTAAAAATTTTTTTTAATTTAGAATTTTCTAAATATATTTTATGATTAGTTAAATAATGATTATAAACTGGTACTAAATTATTATTGTTTAAAGAACACATTATCTGCATACCTAAACATATTCCTAATATCGGAATATCTTTTTTAATAGCAAATTTCAAAATGCAATAATCATACTTATATGGTTCATCACCACCTGGCATAATAATTCCATCACATAAATTTAAAATATATTCTAAATTTTCTAATTCTAATTCAGTTAATTCTACATGTTTATTATATTTTTCATATTCAATATTAGCCGTTGGACTTATTATTAAAGGAATACCTCCAGCTTTAATCACACATCTTAAATATGATTCATATACGCCTAGCATATTTCGATCACTATTTGAATGAATCGGTCTACTTACAATTCCAATTATTATTTTTTTCATACTTAATTATATGTTTATTTTTAAAAAATTATTTGATATAATTCTAATAGGAGATGATAATTATGAATTGTATTTTTTGTAAAATAATTAATGGAGATATTTCATCATATAAAATATATGAAGATGATTTAGTTTATGCTTTCTTAGACATTAATCCTGATAGTCCAGGGCATACTTTAATTATTCCTAAAAAACACTATCAAGATTTATTTAGTATCGATAATGACACTTTAATACACATTTTTGATGTAGCACGAATTTTAAAAGAAAAATTAGAAGAAAAACTAAATATTGATGGATTAACCTTAATTCAAAATAATGGTGATGTTCAAGAAGTTAAACATTTTCATCTACATTTAAAACCATATTACAATAATAAAAATAATATGAATATTGAAGAAGTTTATAAAAAAATAATGGAGTGATTTTATGAGTATTATTAATTATGCAATAAATGGTAATTTAAGTAGATTTAAAAATGAAAATATTCATGTTGTTGGATGGGATGTTGCAGTTACAGAAAAAGGAGCAACATTTATTGAAGGAAATAGAAGACCGGGATTTGATTTAGTTCAAGTTTTATCAAAAAAAGGTAGAATTGATATTATGAAAGATTGTTTAAATGAAATTAATCAAAATGAAGGGACTAATTATAAAATATGAAAGTTTTAATTATTCCTACTTGGTATCCAAATGGTGAAGATAAATTAATGGGTATTTATCATAAGGAATTTACATATGCTTTAAATAATTATGGAATAAAAGCTAATATGTTATTTATTGATAGGCAAAGATTAAGTAATCCTTTTAAATACTTATTTATGAAGAAGGAAGAAATTGATAAAGAAATCAATTATAATGTCTATATATATAAATTATTAAATTTATCCCCTATTAGTTTTAAATTAGGTATTAATAGATATGTAAAAAAACTAGATTATGCTTTTAGAGATTATTTAAATCATAATGAAAAACCTGATTTAATTCATGCACATGTTACTGTTCCAGCTGGTTATGCAGCTTGTGTTATAGGTAAAAAATATAATATACCGGTTATTGTGACTGAACATTGTAGTTATTTAGAGAGATTTTATAAAAATGAGTCTTTAAAAGAATATAGCAATTTTGTTTTAAAAAATTCTACTTATTCAACAGTTAGTAAATATATGAAAAATATTGTTTTAAAATATACAGATGAATGTTATATTATTCCTAATTTAGTTGATACAATTCCTTTTAATAATAATATTGTTAGAAAAAAAGATAATGTTTTTAAATTAGTTAGTGTTTGTGCTTTAAGAGAAGGAAAAAGATTAGATATAGCTTTTAAAGCTATTAAAAAATTAAAAGAGAAAAATATTAAAATTCATTTAGATGTTATTGGCGATGGTTTTTATGAAAATTATTACAAACAAATTTGTAATGAATTAAATTTAAATAAAGAGATTACTTTTTTAGGTAGAAAAAATAAATTTGAAATTGCTGAAATATTAAAAAAAGAAAATGCTTTATTAATTTCCAGTGAAATAGAAAGTTTTGGAATCCCTGGTATTGAAGCTATGGCATCAGGATTACCTATTATTTCAACTGATTGTTTAGGTCCAGTTGAATACATCAATTCTAAAGTTGGTGTTATATGTAAAGTTAATGATGTTGATGATATGTCAGATAAAATTAAGTATTTAATTGATCATTATGAAAAATATAATAGTGAATATATTAAAAAAGAAGCAAACAAATATTCTAAAGAAGAAGTTATTAAAAATACTATAAAATTATATAATATAATACTTAAAAACAACGATTAATTCGTTGTTTTATTCTTTTATAATTATTACATAACCACCATGAATTCCATCATTAGTTGCTTCATAATCTGAATAATAATTAGCTGTTATTGTTATTGGGGTATCACTAACGGTAAATGTTATATTTGAATTACATTCAGTAAAATAGTTGGCTGCGGCAGACTTACTAGTACAAGTGCCAGATTGTATCATATTATTATTTAAGAAGGTTCTTACCAAAGTAGTATAGGTAATATCTTTAGGACTATGAATAGCTATTGTAATAATCCTATATGTTCCCTTTTTTGTAAGAGTTATTGATGTATTGGTACTAGTTCCATAGTTTTGATTAAAATCTTTAACTTCAATATTTTTTGAAGCAGAAGAAATATTACTTGTAGAAAACATTAATCCAACATAACTACTAATTTCAAAATCTTGATATAATTCATTTAAAGCATCACTTACTGTCATACTTGTTCCATCACTTGATGTATACAATACATCTGTTGCATTATATGTTACTGCTGCATATACTCCTATTCCACAACTTATTATACATAATACAATAATTAAAAATATTCTATTTTTTATTACTTTTTTCATACTATTTCTACTCTCCTATTTATATCATTCCCCCCCCCCCAGACACTTCTGTCAAGACAGAAATTTTGTTCGCTTTTTTGCAAATTATTTTATACAATTTAAAAAAGTATTATTTTTAAACAATACTTTTCTCTTTTAAAGAAGTAATATTTGGAAACTCATTCATAATTAATTTATCTATAATTTGATTTTCCAATCTATCTTTAATAATTTTATCTATTTTTCTAGCGCCATATTCATTAAATTCAGATAATTCTATTACTTCTTTTTTTATATTCTTATTTAACTTAATTTTATATTTATTTTTTATTTCATTTAATTTAATATTGACTATTTTAGAAACTGATTCTTCATTTAACTTATTAAAATAAATAATATTATTTATTCTATTTATAAATTGTGGAGAAAAAGAATCTTTTAGTTTTGTTATATTTTCTTTATTTAAAATAAAGCCCATATTATTATCATACATGCCTACATTAGAAGTCATTATTATAATTGAATTATCAAAACGAACTATTTTACCAGTACTATCTTTTAATTTACCTTCATCTAAAACTTGTAAAAATAAATTTATTACATTAGGATGAGCTTTTTCAATTTCATCCAAAATTAATAATGTATTAGGACTATTTCTTATTTCATCTAAAATAGTATTTGATTCTTTATACCCAACATATCCTGGAGGTGAACCAATTATTTTACTAACACTATGTTCTTCTATATATTCTGACATATCTAATTTAATAACATTCATATTCATATTTTTTCCAAATAAATTAGCTAAGAAAGTTTTACCAACTCCTGATGGACCAACAAATAACATTGAATAGCACTTATTATCACTATAACCTAACTTTATTTTTTTAGCAATTTTCATTACTTCTTTTAAAGCTCTATCTTGACCAATAATTCCATTATTTAGATTCTTTTCTAATTCTTTAATAATTTTTTTATCATCTTTTATTACTTCATATATTGGCATATTAGATTTAACAGCTATTACTTCAGCAACATCTTTTTTTTCAACATTATTACTATTTTTTTTATATAATTTTAATTCCATTTTATTTATTTTATCTATAACATTATTTTCATAATCTTTTATTTCTGAAGCCTTATTATATTCATTATTAATTATAGCTTTATATTTTTCATTACTGATTTTCTCATATTCTTTTTTTAAATTTAAATATTTTTTTAAATTCTTATTTTCTTTTAAACTTACTTTCGCACATACTTCATCTAAAATATCAATAGATCTATCAGGTTCAAATCTTCCAAATATATATTTACTTGTTAAATCAACAATTGTATCAATTATTTCATTAGAAATTATTACATTATGATATTTTTCATATATAGGTTTAATATTAATTAAAATATTTTTAACTTCATTTTTATTTGGTTCATTAATTATAATCTTTTGAAATCTTCTTTCTAAAGCACTATCTTCTTCAATATACTTTTTATATTCATCAATTGTAGTAGCGCCAATACATCTTAACTTATTACGCGCTAAAGCAGGTTTAAAAATATTAGAAGCATCAATAGCGCCTTCAGCTCCTCCTGCTCCCACTAATGTATGAATTTCATCAATAAATAAAATTATATCATCATTATCTTCAACCTCTTTAATAATTTTTTTTAATCTTTCTTCAAATTCACCACGATATTTTGTTCCAGCTACAGTACTAGCCATATCTAAACTTATTATTTTTTTATTTTTTAAATTAATAGGTACAGTATTATTGGCAATCATTCTAGAAAGTTCTTCAACAATTGCTGTCTTACCTACTCCAGCATTTCCTATTAAAATAGGATTATTTTTAGTTCTTCTTGATAAAATTTCAATTAATCTTTTCACTTCTTTTTCTCTTCCAATTACTGGATCTAAACTTTCCGCTTTTTCAACTAAATTTTCACCCATTTCTTCAATTATTAATTTTTTGTTTTTTTTCCTCTTTTTAGTCGTTAAATTATAACTAAATTCATTATATAATTCATCTAAATCAACATTCATACTAAGTAAAATTCTAAGTGCAACTCCTTCCCCTTCTTCTAATAAACTAGCAAATAAATTATTTATAGATACCTCACCAGAATTAAATTCTTTACCATCAATTATAGCATTTTCAATTACTCTTTTAAGTAATGGAGTGTACAAAAAAAGATTATTTTCTCGTTCACCAATACCAACTATATTTATTACTTCTTTTTTAAAGTTTTTATAATCGACTTTATATTCCTTTAATTTTTTTGAAACATCATTTTCATTATTTAAAATTGCAAGTAGCATATGTTCACTTCCTATATAAGGATGTTTCAGTTCTTTCATTTCTTTTTTAGCGCCTACTAATATTATTCGTGACTCTTCTTCAAAATTTGCAAACATATAATTCTCCTCTCAAAAAATATTATATGCATAAAAAAGTAATTAATAAGTCGATTAATAGATATAATCAAAAAAAACTTATGTTTATTAACATAAGTTATACTTGTTCAACATATTCTAACAATTTTAAGAATAATTTAACAAATTTGTGTTCTAAGCCTTTTCCACTTAATTTTCTAATTTCTATTCTTTTTTTCTTAATTGATAAATCACTAAATAAGACTTTATCAATCATTTCTTTCATTTTAGTTTCAATTTGTAAATCTGATATAATAGATTCAATATCATCATTGATTAATCTAACTGCATCAATTTCAATATCTTTTCCTTTACAATTAATTGTTAATTGTCCAATTGTTGAAACATCATTTACTTCAACCACAAAATTATTTTTTTCAACATAACCTTTAGCATCTATTGGTGTATCATTAAAATAAACAATAACATCATTTGCTTTTTTAGTATTTCTAAAGACAAATTTATAATTTCTAGTATCTGGTACTATACCTGTTTTACCAGTTAAAGGTCTGACAATAACTGTATAATTATTAGGCATATAATTATAATCAATTGATGTTAATAAATAGAAATCTTTCCTATGTAAATCACTAACACCATCATCTTCATACAAATTATAAGTATTACTCATACCAGGAAAAATTTGAATTTCTAAATTTTTAGGTGGTGTTGTATCATTAATATTTTCATTATCACCTAAAGTTATAATTGAACCTGCTTTAGCAAATACAGGATAATCTTCATCTTTAAAAAATGAAACGTAATTTTTTCCACCAGGGAATTTTTTACCAGTTACATAATCATACCATATACCATCGGGTAAGAAAAATTTGTGAATTGACCTATTCATTATGTAATCTTTTTTATTAATAATTGGAGATACAAATAGTTCAGTTCCAAAATAATATCCATTTCTATAATTAGCGTCATCATACATTTCTGGATATTTATAATAAATAGGCATTATAAGAGGCATACCATATTCATGATATTTATAGCTTTCAGCATATATATATGGAATTAATCTATGTCTAAGTTGTAAATAATCTCTTACAATACTATAAGTTTTAATTCCCCATTTCCATGGTTCTCTTTTATAATATTTTCCCTCATCACTACCAAACTTTAGAATTGGAGAAAATACTCCTAATTGAACATATCTAGTATATAATTCATTATCTTCAGTTCCTTTATAATATCCACCAATATCATGACTCCAAAAACTTACACCAATATTAGTAGCACTTGCATTATGATATGGAATCATTTTTAATGTATCCCAACTTACAATTGTTTTACCTGAATATAATATAGGATATCTATGAGGTGCGATTAAATGATTCCTAGTTAATACCATTGGTCTTCTTTTATAATCTCTTTTCATATCACTAAAATGATAATGATCAAGTAAAAATAATTCATTTAGTTTTTTCTTTTCTTCATAGTTTATCCAATAGAAATCTATTTCTTGTTCATCTAATGGATGAATTAATATTTTTAAATATGCATCTATTGTTTTAGGATTAAAAACATTAAATGGTATAACACCACTTTCATTTTTATCTAAATAATTAGTTAAAGTATTAAATCTTTCTTCATAAGGTAAAATTCCTTCTAAAGGATCAACATTTAATCCTATTCTAACACCTTTTCGATGTAAGTATTCAATCATTTTTTTAGGGTTAGCAAATAATCTATCATTCCAAGTAAATCCTGTTTCATATTTTTTTCCATTATATTCTCTTATATGCCAATCTTTATCTAATAAAACAACTGATAATGGTATTTTATTTTCTTCAAAATTATTTACTAATTCACTTAATGATTTATCATTGTATTCTAAATTTCTACTCCACCAATTTCCTAATGCATATCTTGGAATTAAAGCAGGACTACCAGTAATCCCAAAATAATCTTTTAAACATAGTGCGAAATCTTTTAAATACATAAATAAATATATATCTAATCCTTTTTCAACTCTTTCTTCGACTGTTCCATTTGGCATAAATATAGAATCATTTGAATTATCAATGCTTGCAAAACCATCTACAGAATATAATCCTTTTTTTAATTTTAATTTTCCATTGTTATCATCTAAAGATGTACTAGGAGCTCCATAATTTCTTACTTCTGGATGACCATAATACCATATTCTATCGGAGTTTAATAATTCAACTTTCAAGTTTCCCATTGAATTAATCCAACTACCTTTAAATGGTTTTTCTTTTTGATAAGTTAATCTAAAATAACTTGTTTCAATTTCAAGATATTTTTCATCTTCTTTTAATTTATAGTTTACTTTATCCATATTTCGATACCAAACTAATTTAGTAGGTCTATCTTCAAAAACACCATTTTCATTATATTCCATTCTAATTAATCTTTCAGTTAAAACAGTAAATCTATATTTATTTCCTTGAATTATATTTTTAGGATTAGCTTTTGCTTGTTCATAATCAAATTCAAATTGTTCACCTAACTTATACATTATTTCACCCACTTTATATTTCTTCTATTTTCATAAAATTAGTATGTTTAACTTCATTAAAAGGATAACCACCAGTAATAATAAATTTATCATTTTCTTGTAATCCTAATTTTATGACTGTATCTTTTGCTTTTAACATCATTTTATCAAATGTTTTTACATCTCCAATTAATACAGGTATAATTCCATAATACATACTTAAGTTTTTTATTACTTCCTCATCTGGAGATAATGCCACAATTGGACAATATGGTCTAAATCTACTAATTTTTTTTGCAGTATAACCACTCATTGTTGGTGTAACAATAAATTTTGCTTTTACACGTTCAGCACTTTCAACAACATTATATGCAATAGCACTTGTAATATCTTGTTTTTCAGTTCTCATTGTTCGATCTAAAAAGTCATAATAATTAACTTCTGTTTCTGCTTGTTCAATTATTTTTACCATTGTTTCTAATGTTTCAACAGGATAATTACCTATAGTTGTTTCACTGGATAACATTACAGCATCTGTTCCTTCTAAAATTGCAGTAGCAACATCTCCTACTTCTGCTCTTGTTGGTCTTAATGTATTTTCCATTGATGCTAAAAGTTCCGTCGCAACTATACTTAATTTTCCCTCAATATGACATTTTGTTAATATTCTTTTTTGAATTCCTGGGACTCTTTCCATAGGAACTTCTACTCCTAAATCTCCACGAGCTACCATTATTCCGTCACTACTTTTGATTATTTCATCTAAATCATCTAATGATGCTTCTGTTTCTATTTTAGATATAATACTCATATGATCATTTTTCAAATTAATTAATAAGTCATTTACATCTAATACATCTTCATGGTTTGAAACAAATGATAATCCTAAATAATCAGCATCTATTTTATTAGCAAATTTAATATCTTCAATATCTTTAGTACTTAAAAAAGGAGTATTCAATTTAGTACCAATTACATTAACGCCTTTATTATCTTCAATAAATCCACCAACATTAACTTGACAAAGTAAATAATCTATACCTTTTTCTAAAACATATAATTCAATTAATCCATCATTTAATTTAATAATAGTATTTGTTTTTACATCTTTTACAAAGTTAGGATAACTTACAGAAAATTTAGTAGCATCTCCTAAAATATAATCATCATATATTCTTATTTTATCACCTTTACTAAAATATGCACTACCACCTTCAAATTCACCAACTGTTATGTCTGGACCTTTTAAATCAATCATAATTGCTGTGTTTTTATTTAACTCTTTATTAATATTTCTAACTTTATTAACTATTTCTTGAGCAAATTTATGATCAGCGTGTGTCATATTTATTCTTACTATATCAAGGCCATTAATAATTAATTCTTTTAATACATTTTCATCTTTACTAGCAGGTCCAATAGTTCCTATTATTTTTGTTTTTTTCATACTGTCACCTTCTTATTCTTATATGTATTATACCAATTTTTTTATTATATTTAAAGTGCATAAATAAAAAATATCTATTATTTTAGATATTTTTAAAATGGTTTACTATTTTTTTTAAATCTTCACTATATGTTATTCCATACCATTTATCATTAGTTACTAATACTTTTACTGTTATTTTTTTAGTTTTAATTAATTCATCAATTACGTTTGGTAATAAAAATTCTTTAGATAAGTCATTATAATTTTGTTTTAAAAATTCATTAAATTTTATTTTTAATTCTTTTAATATTGTTGGTGTAAATCCCCACATATTCATTGATACTATAAAATTCATATTAATATCACTATTATTGGTTATATTATATGTTTCGTTTATTTCTTCTAAATAACCATTAGAAACTTTGCAAACGCCTCTAGATACACCACCATTATCTGATAAAGTGTTTTTTAAAATAAATCCTGACATACAATAATTATAACTATTGTTTTCATTTAATAGAAAATTATATAAATTTTTAAATCCTTCATCTCCATAATAATCATCGGCATTTATAACAATAAATGGATTATGCATTTCTTCTAACATTAATATAGCATGTCCTGTTCCCCAAGGTTTAATTCTTTTATTATTTTTAAATTTTTCTGAAATTTTATTTACATCTTGAAAAACATATTTTGTTTTAATTATCTTTTCAACTTTATTTCCTATTACCTCTTTAAATTCAGTAAATATATCTTTTCTTAATATAAATATTACTTCTTCAATTCCAGCTTTTTTCGCACTCATTACAGAATATTCCATTATTGTTTCGTTGTTTGGTCCAACTTTTTCTAATTGTTTTATTCCATTTTTATATCTAGATCCAAGTCCAGCGGCCATTATTACTAAGCTAATCATAATAAATATTTCTCACTTTCTCCATTATAAATAGCAACTGCAGAAAATACATTTATATATAAATACATTACTATTAACATTATCCAACCAACAACAGGAATAATTAAACATAATATCCATACATAAACATTATTATATATTTTATCTCCATCAACATTTAAGGAATGTGCCACTTTAACACTTATTTGAATTAAAAATACAATAAACATTATAATAATTGGGAAAATAAAGCAAATGAGTGCAGAAATCCAATATATTTTTTTAGTATACCAAGCATTTTTATCATATATTTCCATCATATCAGCCATTATGAAATTAATTAAACCAAATGTTATTATATTAAATAATAAATAAATCCACCAATTTTTTCTATTTAATAACATATTTTACCTACTTTCTATTTTATTTTTTAAATTATAAAGAGTGTTCATTGCTTCTATCGGTGTTAAAGACAAAACATCTAATGATTTTATTTCTTTTTCTATTTCACTTTCTTTAGGTACCGGTTCATCAAAGTTTAATGTCTGTTGAATAATTACATCTCTTTTATGTTCTTTATTTTCATATACTTTTAAAATTTCACTTGCTCTTTTAATTAAAGGGTCAGGTAAATTTGCTAATTTAGCAACATGAATTCCATAACTTTTATCGATACTTCCATCTTTAATTTTGTGTAAAAACGTAACTTTTCCTTCATTTTCAACAGCGCTTACATGAACATTTTTTAAATCAGATAATGTTTCTTCTAAGTCTGTTAATTCATGATAATGGGTTGAAAATAATGTTTTACATTTAATGTTAGTACTTATATATTCTATTATTGATTGAGCTAGTGCCATACCATCAAATGTAGCTGTACCTCTACCTAATTCATCGAATAATATTAAACTATTTTTAGTAGCATTAGTTATTGCTCTATTAGCTTCATTCATTTCTACCATAAATGTTGATTCTCCAGATACTAAATCATCACTTGCTCCTATTCTTGTATAAATTGCATCAAATACAGGAATTTTTGCTTCTTTAGCAGGTACAAATGAACCTATTTGAGCCATTATTATTGTTATTGCTAACTGACGCATATATGTTGATTTTCCTGCCATATTAGGTCCTGTTATTAATAATATGTCAGTTTTTTCATCCATTATTATATCATTTGGTACATATTCACCATTTATTACTTTTTCAACTACTGGGTGTCTATTTTCTTTTAGTTCTATTATTCTTTCATCAATTAATGTTGGTCTTATAAAGTTATTCTCTTCAGCTACAGTTGAAAATGATTGTAATACATCTATTTCACTTATTACTTTTGATATTTCTTGTAAATCTGGTATATATTTTTTTACTTTTTCCCTTATTTCAATAAATAAATCATATTCTAAATCAATTATTTTTTCTTCTGCGTTTAATATTAACGATTCTTTTTCTTTTAAAATTGGGCTTATATATCTTTCACAGTTTGCTAAAGTCTGTCTTCTCTCATAACCATATTCTTCTTTTATTAAGTTAGTATTACCTTTTGATACTTCTATATAGTATCCAAATACACGATTATATCCAACTTTTAAGTTTTTTATTCCTGTTCTTTCTTTTTCTTCATTTTCGAATTTAGCAACAAAGTCTTTTCCACCTTTTCGTAAATTTTTTAATTCATCTAATTCTTCACTATATCCATCTTTTATTATATATCCTTCTTTTATAGATAGTGGTGGGTTTTCATATATTCCTTTTTCTAATAATTCATATAATTCATTTAATGGTTCAATATTTTTATAAAATTTTATTTTAATTAATATTTCTTTAATATCAGGTAATACTTTTAAAGAGTTTTTGAGTTGTAATAAATCTTTAGCATTAGCATTCCCAAAGGCAACTCTACCACTTAATCTTTCTAAATCATATACCTCAAATAATAATTTATTTAAATCATCTTTTAATATAAATTCTTTTAATAATGTATCTATTACATCATATCTTTTATTTAATTCATTTTTATCTAAAATTGGATTTTCAATCATATTTTTAAGCATTCTTGATCCCATTGCTGTTTTTGTTTTATCTAATAACCATATTAATGAATAATTTCTTTGTTTTAATCTTAATGTTTCAGTTAATTCTAGATTTCTTTTGGTATGAATATCCATTTTAAGATAGTTTTTATTTTCTTTTATTTGTAATTTTTGTAAGTGTGATAAATTTCTTTTTTGAGTATTATTGATATATGTTAAAAGATATTTTATGCTTTCAATATATCGTATATCATTTATATCTTCATATATATATTTATATATTTCTAATTCTTCTATTTCATCTGTTATTGTTACTGATATTTTAAATTGATTTTTTAATAATGACATAATTGTTTTATCTAGTTTATTAGACATTATTACTTCTTTTATTCCTAATGATACTATATATGATACCAAATTAGTTATGTTATGTTCTAATACTACTGCATATATTTCACCTGTAGATATATCTGCATATGTAACTATAAAAGCATGATTAAAGTCATTTATGCTAGCTATATAGTTATTTTCATTTGCCACTAATGATTCATCATTTATTATTGTTCCTTTACTTATTATTTGAATTAAGTCTCTTTTGACTATTCCTTTAACATTTTTAGGATCTTCCAATTGTTCACATATTCCAATTTTATATCCTAATTCTACTAATTTTTCTATGTATAAATTTGCTGCATGATGTGGTATTCCACACATTGGAATTTTTTCTTCCAACCCAGCGTTTTTTCCTGTTAGTGTTAATTCTAATTCATGAGATACTTTAATAGCATCATCAAAAAACATTTCATAAAAATCACCTAGTCTAAAGAAGATTATTATTTCTGGATTTTGTTTTTTTATTTCTATATATTGTTTCATCATTGGAGATACTTTATTCATATCTACATCATTTATATTCATTCTTATCACCATTATTATTTTACCATAAATAGGTAAGAATTGTTATATTTATTTGATTTAACGTATTAAAAAATAGTGTTGTTTTAAACACTATTTTATTGTTATGATAGTCTTGATTTAGGTATTGTTATGACTGGGCGGATACCGTAGCTAGGAAAATCATGAGCAATGTCGTCACGCAAGTAGCCATACCCACCCACGCGCCATACAAAGCTACTAGAGCCGGCCGCTCCTACCGGTGTAGATGTCCAATAACCATAATTGCTACTATCAGCTACGTTACATCCATAACTTGTACATCCATTTGTATAATCGAATAACCATGCGTATTTACTTGCTCCTTGACTCTTTGCTGTTTGAGTTTGACTATTGCTATCTAAATAATACCATGATTCATCGGCATTTGTACTATCAAAACTTGTATTTCCAGTAATTTGAACAATTTCTTCAGCTGTGATTAATCTTGGTGTATTTACCCAACCTGATTCACTAACTAATTTATCTACTTCTTCTTTTACAAGACTTCCTTCATATGCTACATTTATATTGCTTGAATACCAATTCAATGTTGCTGTTGTATTATGATCTAGTATTACATTTACTGTTGAAGATTCACTA
>CAZXOH010000007.1:0-15373 GCA_964642345.1 uncultured Muribaculaceae bacterium
TCAAAGTTAAATTATCTGTATTATTTTTATACAAATCATTTAAAGCATCATTTACATTCATGCTTGTTCCATCACTTGCATTATATACTACATCTGTTGCCTTATATGTATTAGCAGCGTACACACCTATACCACAACTTATTATACATAATAACATCATTAAAAATATTTTATTTTTTAGTAATTTTTTCATCTAGATTCCTACTTTCTATATACATATCATACCCTCCCCCTCAGGTAATTCTGCCAAGAAAAATTTATAAAAAAAAAGAAAGATTAAACTCTTTCTTCATAAACACTTACTTGTTTTCTGTCTTTTCCGACTCTTTCAAATTTAACATAACCAGCTATTTTAGCATAAACAGTATCATCAGAACCAATACCAACATTTTTACCTGGATAAATTTTAGTTCCTCTTTGTCTATAAAGAATAGAACCACCTGTTACATATTCACCATCAGCTGCTTTTGCACCTAATCTTTTAGATTCAGAATCACGACCATTTTTAGTTGAACCTTGTCCTTTTTTATGAGCGAATAATTGAATCTCTAAAAGTAATCTATTCATAGGTAACCTCCTTATTAATTTTAATATTTTTTTTATATTGTATTTCTAATTCACTAAATAAATCAATCATATTTTCTAATAATGAATCAATTACATCAGTATGCTTAACAACATTAACTTCTAAATAACCATCCTCTTTTTTATAAGTAATAGCATTTTCATCTATTCTTAATATGGCATTTATTGAAGTAATTGCAATACTGCTTATAGAAGCACAAACAATATCACTTCCACTTACACTATAACCAGAATGACCTTTAATTATTATTTGATCTTTCTTAATATCTATTTTAATCATTATTTATATTCTATTTTTTTGATAGTAACTTTAGTGTAAGGTTGACGATGTCCTTGAGTTTTACGATATTTCTTTTTAGGTGTATATTTAAAAATAACTATTTTTTTAGCTTTACCATGTTTATTAACTTCAGCTGTAACTTTAGCTCCTTTTACATAAGGGTGACCAACTACACCATTAGCCATTAAAACATTTTCAAATACGTATTCATCTCCAGCATTTGCATTGATTTTTTCAATGTAAAGAACTGTTCCTTCTTCAACATAGTATTGTTTACCACCAGTTTCAATAACTGCTTTCATATTATACCTCCTTATATTTACTAAGACTCACCATTAAGGTAATTATATTTTAAACCTCTTCTGAGTGGTTGTAGAGAGAGGCTCTACACAATTTAAGATTTTAGCACATTTATTTCTTTTTGTCAAACAACGACCTTAAAAAATCATTTTCTGTTTGATATGTTTTATTCATATAAAATAAGTGTTTATAATCTTTTTTCATTTGATAAAAATTATTTACTATTTTTTTGTTTTTAAATTTAAATTTATATAAATATCTTTCAAATAAAAATTTATTAAAAATGTATTTTCTCTTTTTAATATTATCTATAGTTTTTACTATTAAAAATAATAAAACTAAAATACTCATTAAATTATTACTTATGTATAATAAAATTACAATTAAAATAGCTGATATATAATTTGATATTTTATAACTCAAATTAAAACTAAATATTTTATTTAATAAAACATTTACAATTTTTGATCCATCTAATGGTATTATAGGTATTAAATTAAAAAAAAGTAATAATTTATTATAATAAGTAAATTCAGGATTTTTATTTAAAAATAATAAACATTGAAATAAAGGACCTGCTACACTAACTAAAAAATCCTCTTTTAATTTTGTATTTAAATATGTTTCAAAAATAGTAATTCCGCCCAATGGTAAAATTACTATTTTTTTTATTTTCCATTTATAATAATGTCCTACTAATATATGTCCTATTTCATGAAATAAAATTATTTCCATTATATAAATAAAATCTTTAAACAATCCATTAAATATACATATAATACAAAATAGATAAAAAAACACATGAATTTTAAATATATTCTTCATAATTAAGTATTTCTTGATTCTTTTTAAACAATAAATATATTTTAGAATCAATTGCATCGCCAACAATTTTTCCTTTTTCAATATAATCATATAATTTAACATTACTATTAATATTACTATACCAAATATCTATACCATCTGTTCCACTTATAATTATTGTTTTACCATATTTTTCTTTTTCACCGACAAAGACAACCATTCCTTCTTTTATAGCCGGAACAGCATATTTTTCACTTACTGATAGCTTAACTCCATCTTCATATTTTTCTTTTTTTTGATATTCTAATTTTTCACTAAAGACCATGCTCGTTTTTTCTTTAAATAAATTTTTAAAAGGTATTTGATTGCCAAAATATTTTTCATACAAATTATTTATATCAGCAAAAGATATGTTATCTTCATATATATATTTATAAAATGACGTTTTAAAGTTACTATTAGCTTTTAATACAATAAGGGTTATTAAAGTAATAACCACTATAAATAGAAATTTATTTATATGATTAATTATTTTATTTTTCATATAATCACCATTAAAATATATGAAAAAAAAATCATTTTATGATCTTTTAATTTTAGTAATTGTTTTTTCTTTTTCAATATAAGAAAAATCATTTGGATAATTTTGATAAAAATAATTTAGCAATCTATTTTTAAAATGATTTATTTCACATTTGTTTTCTCTTAAATAATTAAACCAATATTCTAATTTTTCATCTAGTTTTATTCTTAAATATTCAGCATCTGTATTAAGCGATGTTTTTAATTCAATCATTTCACTTATTTTATATAATTCTCTATCAATATCAATAAATGCCATATTACAAATATAATTTTCATTTATTGTTTTAATTATATTTTTATTTAAATTTATATATTCATTTTCATCATAATGAAAATCAATTCCATTATCATAAATAAAATCACATTTAACTGGTTTAATATAACTTGTGTTAGCAAAATTACAAGATTTTCTTTTTATTTCAAAATTGATAATACTATTTAATTTTAGTCCTAAAATATCAGGAGTTCCTCCTAAATATACTTGAGTATTTGTTCCATTTATTCGATTTTGATTTTGAATGTATGTTAATAATGAATTCATATTTTCATAATCTTCTTTTATACTTGAAATTGAATATATTTCATTTTTCATATTTGCAATTAATGAACCTGTACCACCATAATATATTATAATATTTGCTACCGAAGGATTACTTTTTTTTATTACGTCAGCTATTCCCTCATTTGTAACCGCATCCATTATTATATCTCCATTATTATACATATATGATTTACTAAAATCATTATAATCTCTAAGATTTATATCATGCATTTCTTTAAATGTTGTATTATTAAGTACCCAACTAAATATTTTTTTATCATTATTATTTTGAGCTCTTGCCATACAATATCTATTTAATTCAATTCCATATTTATTAGCTGTTTTTTCTATTGTTTCATTTCTTTCCAATAATGGTCTTATTAAATTGTTTTGTGAATAACCAGCTGCTATAGAGTTTCCTAAACTTGTTAATATTAGTTTTTCTACTCCGATTGATTGTAATTTTTTTATTAATTTAATATTTAATATTGATAATTCTTTTAGATTTTTTTCATATGATTTTCTTTCTAACATACTTACTTCTCCTTCTAAAACGTATAAATATTATATACTATTTTTTTTGTTTGTCAAATATAGAATTATTACATATATAACATTTATTAATGAATATAAAATACTATATAAAAGATTAAACAAATCAAATTTTATATAATTAATGGTAATAAGAATTAAAAAAATACTAATTCGATATAAAATTATAACTAAAATTGATATTAAAATAACATTCAAAAAATTAAAAGTAATTCTTTTAAAAATAAATTCAATTAAATATAATAATAAAATAAATATAGTAGTATTTAAAAATAAGGTATCAGTGTAAACAATATCATAAATAAATCCTGCTAATAAAGTATATAAATATTTATTTTTATAATGAAAAATAAGTGTTAAAGGTGTAAATAAAGGATTTATCCATTTAGAAAAAATACCATCTAAAATTAATGAAATAAATATCATCTTTTAAGCACCATCACATAATTAATATCACCAAAATTAACAATTGATTTTATATAGACTTTTCTAGCTATATCAAAATTATCAGATACAGTTTTAACTACTGTACCAATTTCTATACCACTTGCAAATTTATTATCTAATCCAGTTGTTGTAACTACAGAGTTAACTGGAATTTCTCTATTATCACTTATTCCTTCTATTATAAAATAACCATTATCATAATCAGATAAGATTCCATATAAGTAATCATCATTAATTTTAATTTTAACTGATATTCTGTTTTTATTATTAATTCCAGTTAATAATTTAACTGTACTAGTTGTATAAGTTGTTTTTGTTATTATTCCTACTAATCCTCTATTATTAATTACTGCCATACCTTCTTTTATTGAATCATTTTTACCTTTATTAATTATCAAATTATTATACCAATAACCGACATTTCTACTTATAACATAGGCATTTATAATTTCATAATCAATTAAGCTATCTTTAATGTTTAAATTATTTTTTAAATCATTTAATTCTTTAATAGTTTCATTATATTTTTGTTCTAATAATTCATAATTATTTAATTTTTTCTTCAATTTATCATATTTTTTATAAATATCATTTTTAATTTTTATTTCATTTATTTTATCAGTAATAAAATTAATTGGAATATCCATTATTTTATTAACAATGGTTAAAGTATCCTTAGAAATAGATTCTATTATAGTTAATTTTCTTTTATCATTTATGAAAATAACTAATAAAAAAAATAAAATTAATATTATTACACTTATTATTATTTTCTTTTTCATATATCACCATTTTCACAAAAACTATAATATTTACTTTCACCAATTATAATATGGTCTATTACTTTAATTCCTAATAAATTACCAACAGCAACTAATTGTTTAGTTGTTTCTAAATCATTTTTAGATGGTAATACTTCACCACTAGGATGATTATGAATTACTACTATTGATATAGCGCCATTTAGATATGCTTCCTTAAATATATCTCTTGGATGGATAGTACTATAATTAGCAGTACCAATAAATAAAAGTTTATCTTTTATAATTCTATTTCGAATATCTAAATATACTACATAAAAGTGTTCTTGATTTTTATCTTTCAATATTTCTCTGTAATGATTATATATTTTTAAAGGATCATTAAATTCTCCTCTTAAATTAACTACTTTTTGATTCATTCTTTTTGATAATTCAATAGCAGCCATAATTGTACCTGCTTTTTTACTACCAACTCCTTTAATACTTATCAATTGTTCATAAGTAATATTTCTTAATCCTTCTATTCCTACTTTATTTAAAATTAATGTTCCCAAATCTTTAGCTGACATTTCTTTTGTTCCTGTTTTTAAAAGGATTGCTAAAAGTTCATCATTTGACAATACTTCACTTCCTTTATTTATCAATCTTTCTATTGGTCTATCATTAATTGGTATTTCTTTAATTTTCATTAAATTCCTCAAATTTAGCTAAAATTGATTTTAAAATTGTAGAAATTGATTCATTTGTTGTTGCCTCTTCTAATAATAAATCATATTGGCTTAGATTTTCAGCAAATTCTCCATTTACAATTATTTCTTTAACATAAATATTATATGATAATGATTTAAAATAGTCTTTTAGTTTTTCAATATTGTTTTCACTTTTAGTCATTCCAACATATACATAATATTTATTATCTATTAATTGATAAACATAATTGATATTAGCTAAATTATTAATCATATTTTCTTTATTAGAATAAACTCCATATTGAATCACATAGATTGATTGATTTATATATTTTGATTCAGCACTAACTTTTTCTATTTTTTTCTTGTCATATTGACTAAACATATATGTTCCTATAAAAAGTCCAATTACAACACAAAATAAAATTAAATATAAATTTTTTTTCATTTTCATCACCAACATAATTATAAAAATATAATAATGAATTTTATGTCGAAAAAAAATACTTTAATTAAGTATTTCGTTATTTTCAAATTTTATATCTAAATATTTTTTACTAGATAAAAAATCACACATATGAATAAATCTTTGGTATTTATTTGAAGGCTTTTTTAAAACATCATTTCCATTAAAATCAGTATTCCATTCCCCCATATGAGTTTCAATACTACTACAAATAAATTCTATTTCATTAGGTTTAAATGTTAATTTATCTTGATTTTCTTTTAAATAATTACAAATTAATATTGGATGGTCTATTCTTGTATATGTTTCTTGAGGTAACCCTGATTTTAAGCCATCATGAATTAATAAACCAAATATTATTAAATCCTTTTCTTCTGATTTAAAGTTATAACCTATAGAATTATTATAAAGCAAATCATAAGCAATTCTTACTGCAGCTTTAGTGTGTCTAACTAAGCCACCTTCCCCAAGTGAAAAACTAGGATGATATTTACCTGTTGATGATGCAGGAATTTCAAAAAAATAATCTGGTAACATTTCGATAAATTTTTTAGCATTTTCTCTATATCTTTCATTTTTTATATAGCCTAATTCTTTATTAAATACATCTTTCATTTAATCACCTATAAAATTAATTAATATTTCATTTGATACATATAAATATTTTGGATTTATTTTTATATAATCATTTTCTATTAATAACTTTCTTTCTTCTATTAGTTTATCAATCTTAAATACTTCGTTTATTTCTTTATTATATTTTTGCTTAAATTTAGATATATTTACTCCTTCTAATTTTCTTAATCCTAAAATCATTTCATTTTCCATTGTTTTTTTTATATCTAATGTTTCTTCTTCAAAAATATAATTCCCTTTTATATATTCATTAATACTTTTGGTGTTTGTATACCTAATATTATCTATATAACCACTTGCTCCCATACCAAATCCATAATAATGTTCATTATTCCAATATGTTAAATTATGTTTTGATTCAAATCCTTTTTTACAAAAATTACTTATTTCATAATGATTATATTCTTTTAACTTAGAACATATTATATTATACATTTCCAAGTCTAATAAATCATCAATATTTTTTATTTTTTTATTATAAATTAGTGTATGCGGTTCAATAATTAATGAATATGTTGATATATGTGGTACGTTCAATTCTAATAATTTATTAATATCATTTATTACTGTTTTTTTTGTTTCAGTAGGTAAAGCATATATTAAATCTACATTTATATTTTCTATTCCAATTTCTTTTATATATGAAATTAATTCCATATTATTTAATTTTCGATTTAAAAATTTTAAATTTTTTTTATCAAATGATTCAATTCCAATACTTATTCTATTAATATTATTTTTTTTAAATAAATTGATTTTTTCTTTTGTTAATGTATCTAAATTAGATTCAATTGTAAATTCTAAATAATTAGATTTAATTTTTTTTATAATCGAAAATAATTTTTCTAATTCTTCTATTCCCATACTAGATGGTGTACCTCCACCTATATAAATTGTTTCTATTAATTCACCTTTATATCTTAAATCAATTTCTTTATTTAAAGCTTCTAAATAATCATTTATCCACTTTTTATAATAATATATTTTAGGAAAATCACAATATGAACATATATTACTACAAAAAGGAATATGAATATATACGGATTTCATAGTATCACCTCAATTATACCAAAAATAAGTTTTAATTAAAACTTATTCTTAACCCCTTTTTATTTCTTTCTATTTTATAAATATCAAATATGACTTTTAAATAAGATATATTTAGTAATTTAGATATTTGTTTTATAGAATATCTATTTAAAAACATTTCATATTCTAAATTAATTCTTTTTTCTCTAATCATAATAACCAATCCCCTCTGATTAGTTATGTATTATATACTATTTTTTTTCTTTGTCAAATTTTTATTTTGATGTACCAAATTGTTCTTTATTACTTTCCAATAATAAATTCAATTCATTTTGAATGTCATCATCTTTTATAGCTCTTATTCTCTCATATAATGTAGATTTAGGTATTTTAAATTTTTCAGAGGCTTGTGTGATTGTTAAAGATTCTGAAATCATTACTTCTGCTATTTCTAATGCTTCAAATTCTGTATATTTAGGCTCTCTTTTTCCATTTTTTCCACCAATATAGTGACCTAGATTTTCTAATTCATTTTGAACTTTTTTAACTTCATTATATATTTCAAAATCTATTGTTCTTAATTTATCAGGATCATTTATATATTTTTTTATAGAAGAGACTGATAACCCAAAGTGATTAGCAGTAACAGCAATTGTTGCTTTATTAACAATAATATATTTTGCAATTTTTAAAATTTTTGTTTGTCTTTCTGCATCCATAATTATACCTTCTTTTCAAATACGATATCATATATATTTATTCTTCATTCATTGATAAAACAGCTAAGAATGCTTCTTGAGGAATTTCAACACTACCAACCATTTTCATTCTTTTTTTTCCTTCTTTTTGTTTTTCAAGTAATTTTCTTTTTCTAGAAACATCACCACCATAGCATTTTGCTAAAACATCTTTTCTGACGGCTTTAATTGTTTCTCTTGCTATAATTTTTGACCCAATACTTGCTTGAACAGGTACTTCAAATTGTTGCCTTGGAATCATTTTTTTCAAATTTTCAACTATTGTCTTTCCCCTTTTATAAGCAAAATCCTTATGAACAATAACACTTAATGCATCTACTATTTCTCCATTTAATAAAATATCCATTTTAACTAAGTCACTAGGTTTATATCCAATTAATTCATAATCAAATGAAGCATATCCTTTAGTTGAAGATTTTAATTTATCAAAAAAATCATATACTATTTCTGATAATGGAATTTCATAATGAATATTTACTCTTGTTTGATCTAAATATTCCATCCCAATATAATTTCCTCTTTTATCTTGACATAATTCCATAATTGAACCAATATACATACTTGGAACAAATATATTAGTTTTAATATATGGCTCACTGATTTTATTTATTTTAACTTTTTCAGGCATTTTAGCTGGGCTATCTATTAAAATATTAGATTTATCAGTTAATTCAACATCATAAATAACTGAAGGTGATGTTGCGATTAAATCAATGTTAAATTCTCTTTCTATTCTTTCTTCAATTATTTCCATATGCAATAAACCCAAAAAACCACATCTAAATCCAAATCCTAGTGCCTGTGATGTCTCAGGTGTAAATTCTAAGGAAGCATCATTTAATTTCAATTTTTCTAGAGCTTCTCTTAAATCTGGAAATTTAGATGATTCTGTCGGATATATTCCACAAAATACCATTGGTTTCATTGGTTTATATCCTTCTAATTGTTGAGCTGGATTAATAATAGATGTAATAGTATCTCCAACTTTCACATCTTCAATACTTTTAATACTTGCACATAAATATCCAACTTCACCTGTATTTAGTTCTTTTCTTTTTACTTCATGTGGATTATGAATTCCTAGTTCAACTACTTCATAAGTAGCATTAGTTGCTACCATTTTAATTTTATCTCCAACTTTAACATTTCCATTTACAATTCGAATTGAAGTAATTATTCCCCTATAAGCATCAAAATAACTATCAAATATTAAAGCCTGTAATTTATCTTTATTGTTACCAGTTGGAGCAGGAATTACTTCTATTATTCTTTCAATCAATTCTTTTATTCCAATTCCATTTTTAGCACTTGTACAAATTATTTCTTCATCTTTAAATCCCAATTGTTCGATTAATTCCTTTTTTACTTTTGGAATATCAGCATTTGGTAAATCAATTTTATTTATAACTGGAATAATTTTTAAATCGTTTTCCATAGCTAAATAAAGATTTGCTAAAGTTTGAGCTTCAATTCCTTGAGCAGCATCTACTACGAGTATTGCGCCTTCACAAGCTGCTAAAGAACGTGATACTTCATACGAAAAATCGACATGACCTGGAGTATCAATTAAGTTTAAATAATATTCTTCATTATTATATTTATATGTTAAACTAACAGCATTTAGTTTAATTGTTATTCCTCTTTCTCTTTCGATATCCATACTATCTAATAATTGATCTTGTTTTTCTCTATCAGTAATAGCATTTGTTATTTCCAAAATTCTATCAGCTAATGTGCTTTTCCCATGATCGATATGTGCGATTATAGAAAAGTTTCTAATGTTATTTTGATTCATAAAATCACCTTTTAAATTATATCAAATTTATAGAAAAAAAGAAACTAATTTTCAGTTTCTTCTTTATTTGCTCTCATATCCAATGTTGCCTCATTTATGGCATCATCAATTGTTTTAAGTCCATCTGTAATCATACTATATCCAATCGCTGCACCAAATCCATGAGATAATTCTTTAAATTCTTTGGTAAGTTTTCTTTTATAAGCAATTATTTGTTTTTCTTCATATCCAACTAAATATATTAAGAATTCATTCCCATTTGTTCTAATTATTTCTGTTTGTTCCAGTTGATTTCTTATCAATATATTAGCAGCTTCTGTTATAACATTATCGCCTTCACTATGACCATAATTATCATTTATATATGCCACATTATTTAAGTCAACTATAATTATTGTTTGTGGATATATTTGTGAATCATCCCATTTTTCAATATGATCATTTAAGTAATTTCTATTTTTTAATGAAGTTAACATATCAATATATTTTAATTTATCTTCTTTACTAACTCCTTGAATTGTTTTTTTACTATTTTTTATTACTTTTATAATAATTGCAATTACTCCTAATGTTATTAATGAACATACTATTATTAAAATATTTTTTAAGATTTCATTATTACTTTCAGTAACGAAATCCTTATAATTTACTTTTCCTATAATATTTTTGTCATCAGCAAATGATAAATAAAAATTAAAATATTTATAAAATATATCATTTGAACTATTAACGTTAAATACATAATTATAATCACTATCTAAATCAAATGATGCTCTAATTTCATAGTTTTTCAATTCATTATTTTTATACATATTATAAGTATCATAATCTAATACAATAATTGAATTTTCATTTATTTTTGAAAGTAATACTTCAATATTTTTATATTGTTTTGTTTCTATTTTATTTTCTTCTAAGTATTTACTTATTTTAGTATTTTTTATTGTATATGCTTTATCAATTGATTTAATTGAATTTATTACTTTATTATTTTTACTATAAGATAGTATAACTATTTTTTCCTCATATGGTGATACTGTTTCACTTGTTTCGACTGAATATTTTTCATTTGAATTATTATTGAATATAAAGTCTACCTTTTTATCATTAAAGGCTTTTATTAAACTAGCAATATCATTATATTCTGAATATAATATTTCAATTTCTGATATTTCAGTAAATTTTTTTATTATTTCTGTATTTGTACCAATTAACTTATTATTTATTAGTTGATCATATGGCTTTAAGTTAACAAATCCATATTTATATTGTTTACTGGCAAATTTTACTTGTGAATCATTATTAATATTTGAAGATTCAAAATATTGATTTGTAAAATATTTACCATATAATTTTTTATAATTTTCATTATTCCATTTTTCATAATATTTTTTTATTATATTATTTAATGTTGCATTATCACCAAGTGTAATTACATAATCCAATGTCATTTCAGTAATATTATAATTTATATAAAAATTATTTTGTATAATATCATCAACATACATTTTTTTAGGGATAACAATTGCTGTTAATTTAGTTTCATCATTTTTAAATTCTTCAATCATTGTTTCAATGTTATCATATGATGTTAATGAATTTTTATTGTTTATATTTAGATAATTATCAACATCAGACATTTTTTCTTTTTCTACACCAATTGTCATATCAGTTATTTCATCTAAATTTACTATTTTTTTATTTTCTTTAGTTACTAATACATAATTATCTTGTTCAATTAAAATATCATTTTTGGCTTTATTAGTTTTAATTGCAAATGAATATTTTGAAGGTGCTTCTTTTCCATAAGCATAATTCATTTTATTAAATTCTAATCCTGTTGTATCTTCTAATTCAAGTAAAAAATCATATATTATTCCAGAACCATCATGATTGTATATTGGTATATTATTTAAAATTGCAAAATCTTGCATTGTATTTTTATTTTCTTCAATCCATTGCTTTTCTAATATTGATAATGTTGTATTTTTATCAGATTTATTTAATACGTAAAATATTCCAAATCCAATTCCCAGTAATATAACTAGTATTATTACTATTTTAATTATTTTTTTCATTTTAGTCACCTAATCCCAATTTATTGTATCTCTTGTTTTATGTTTATAACCTATTATCGGATATTTTTCACTTTCTTCATTGTCACTATTTACCAATATTTGAATGTCATAATATGATAATTGTTCTTCATCAAAATAAGATAAAATTTTATTTCCTATTTCTTTTATTGAATCAATTTCCTTTTCATCTTTAACATTTAATATTATGTTTATTAATCTACCTTTTAAGTCATATTTTACTTTTGTTACTAAATCTTCATTTGCTATTTCTTTTTCTAATTGATTTTTTGTATCAGATGTTATTTCCACCTTTTCAATTCCATTTAATCGATCTCCATATTCACCTTTTTTATTACCTCCAATAAGTTGCATCAACAATATAGCAACTAAGATAATAGATATAATTATTAATATTAAAAATATTGTCAATAATTTATTTTTCTTTATAAAATTCATTTTACACACTCCATTTCACATTAAATAGATTATACTATAAATGCTATATTTTTTCAATGTTATAACTAGTATAATTATATTTTAACATTAAATTTACATTAATTAAATTTTAGTAATTTTAAATAAAAATTCACGTTTTCGCAAATTTTTCGCAAATTTTTAAAAAAAAGTTATTGACATTCACGCAGAATCTAGTATAATTAATATTGCCTACTTGAATGCAGATGTAGTTTAATGGTAGAACCTCAGCCTTCCAAGCTGACTGCGTGAGTTCGATTCTCATCATCTGCTCCATTTATATTAAAAAACGGCCTATTTTAATAGAAAATATGCTGTTATATAGATTAAATTATTCGTTAATTGCTGAATCAAATTTAATTTAATCTAATTTTGTTGAGAGTATTTATTACTCTTTTTTCGTTGTGTGGTAAATATTTTAAATATACATTCATTGTCATTGATATTGTACTATGTCCTAATCTATGCGAAATATCTTCAATAGGTACATTATTTTGAAATAATAAACAAGCATGACTATGTCTAAATTCGTGTATTTTAATTTGCTTAACATTAGCTAATACACAATAATAGTTCTTTTTTCTTTCTAATGTTGCAAATTTAATTGATTTATTACCACCAAATATAAAATAATTATTATTATAACCATTAAAATGTTCTATATAATAATTTTGTAATTCTTTTATTTCATTTGACAACTTATCATCAATGCTTATTATTCTAATACTGCTTTTTGTTTTAGGAGTGGTTATTATTTTATCATTATTTAAGTTATTAAATCTTGTAATAGTTTTATTAATACTAATTGTATTATTATTAAAATTTATATCATTAAATTTTAATGCTAAAATTTCGCCTTTTCTCATTCCAGTAAAATATAATGTTTTAAATAATGTTTTATAAATATCATTATCAACTTTATTTATAAATTGATTAAATTCATTTATTGTCCAAATATTTCCTACTTCATCTATTTCGTTATTTTTAAAGTTACCAACTTTTTTTGCAATATTTTCATTTAAATTATAAAATAATATACAATAATTTATAAAATTACTAAAACAATAATGCAAAGAACTTTTATAGTTGTATTTTAAATTTAAATTTTCTATATAGTTTTGCCAACAAATATAATCTTTACAACTTAAATCAAATATATTTTTATTTTTAAAATATGGTAAAATATATTTTAAAATTCTTCTTTTATTTGTTATATAAGTAGTATTCTTTCTTTTAATTTTAATATAATCTAAGTATTCGTTAATTGCTGAATCGAATTTAATTTCCATATAAATCCCCCTTACAAGCGAATATTATATGTTTTTTTTAATTTTTGTCAAATTTCTATCAATCCTCCTTATTAATTTTTAATATATCATATTTTGAAATAAAAAAAAATACTTTTTTAAAAAAGCATTTCTTTTAATTCTTCTTTTTCTTTGTTTGAAATCATAAATCCATTTAAAATATCTTGTTTACTCATTTTTAAAGATTCAAATTGACCTTTATTATAAAATGGTAAATCTCTATTTAATTCGCCTAAATATTTAGTAATATAGCCGTTATATATTCGTTTATTAAAAAATCTATCAGTTATATATTCTGCTCTATTATCTTCATATAATTCATTTTCAGAATTTTTAGATCCAATTATATCTGTAGTTACTTTAAACGTTGTTTTACTTAAAAATGGTAATAATAAATATTGTTTTAATTCAACAACATTCCAAAATTCTTCACTTACACATAAAACCCTTTTAATAACTCTACTAAGGCTTTGACTATTAGTATATATCATATTGTAAGATAAATGTCTATGAACTTGAAAAAAATGTGCTATACAATCTGGAAAGTCTTTATATTCCATTGAGTCATAAATATATTGAAGTTCATCAATAAAAAAACATGCGTCTGTTCCAAAATTAAACTTTAATCTCATATCTGTAAACCTTAATTTATTTGAAAACATTCCAAATTTTTCAGCTTCTTCAAAACTACATTTTTGATAATATGATTTATTGATTGTTTCATCGAATGCCATTTTTAAAGGAATTGAATCTAATATTTGTCCACCTGGTGCAATATATTTAAAAGGTTTTTTCTGATACCATAAAAGAATAGGATAATTTGAATAAATAGGATTATAGAAAATATAATCGTTTTTAATTCTAAATCTTATTGGATTATATTCTCTTGTTATTTTTATTGCAATTCTTGTCATATTAAGTGTTTTTCCGTGCCCTGGCGGTGCTGAAATTACTCTTACAGCCATTAAATCATCTACTTTCTTTTTTTGTTTTATTTTTTGTTATCTAAAAAAATATATTTTTTAATTTTTTGTCAAGGGTATTTTAATATCGCATAGCGACTTCGCCCTTGACAATTAAATTATCAAAAATATTAAAATGTTAGTAACAAAAATAAACCTATAATCTACGCCTTTTAGCTGTTCTAAAAATAATTATAAATGGACTAAGTAACATTCCAAAAAACGCTATACATTCAATTATATAAACAATACCATAGACCCAATTCAGATCTTTTGATAGATTTGGTAATAATGTGTGTGCTAATTCAATCATTTTTTCATCTC
>CAZXOH010000008.1:0-15144 GCA_964642345.1 uncultured Muribaculaceae bacterium
TGGATAACCGCTGAAAGCATCTAAGCGGGAAGCCAACTTCAAGATGAGTTTTCCCTTCTTTATGAAATAAGTTCCCAGAAAGACTATCTGGTTGATAGGCTAGAGGTGGAAGCATAGCAATATGTTGAGCTGACTAGTACTAATAGAACGAAGATTTAATCATTTATTATATTTAAATTGATTGAATAGCACATTATCATGTTTTCAGAGAATTATTTCTCTAATATTTAAATTTGTGACGATAGCAAAGAGGATACACCTGTTCCCATCTCGAACACAGAAGTTAAGCTCTTTTACGCCGAAAATAGTGTAAGCTAAGATAGGAAGTCGCAAATTTTTTTTTTGATTTAATTTTCTTAAAGTGTGATAAAAATTGTAAATAATACAATTTTTTTTTATTCTGCTTGTATAAACAGATATAATTTTGATATAATTTTAGTAGGTGATATATATGGAATATAAATTTACAACAAACAATGAAATGGATACAATTGAATTAGCACAAAATTTTGAATCTGAAAAATTCCCAAATATGATCATTTGTTTAAATGGTGAATTAGGAAGTGGTAAAACAGTTTTTACTAAAGGAATTGCTAACGCATTAGGAATAGAAGAAAATATTACTTCTCCAACATTTACAATTATAAAAGAATATGATGGTGAATTACCTTTATATCATATGGATGTTTATAAATTAGATGGTAATACAGATGGCATTGGAATAGAAGAATATTTTACTAAAGGTGGTGTAGTTGTTATTGAATGGGCAAACACTATTAAAGATATACTACCTGATGAAAGGTTGGACATTAAATTTAAAGTTTTAGATGAAAATAGAAGATTATTGATATTAACTCCTTATGGAAAAAAATACGAAGAGTTATGTGAGGCTGTATTATGATAACTCTTTTTTTAGATACTTCCACTACTAAATTTATTGTAGGAATTTATCATGATTTTAATTGTCTATTTTTAGATATTGATGATAATAATAATGATTTATCCAGTAAAGTTTTACCTAAAATTGATAATTTATTGAAAAAGTGTGATTTATTATTGGATGATATTGATAGAATTATAGTTGTAAATGGCCCTGGTTCTTTTACTGGAATAAGAGTTGGAGTAACAATTGCTAAAACACTTGCTTGGACTAAAAATATTGATATTTTGACTATTTCTTCATTAGAGTTATTAGCAACTACACAATCTTCTAAAGAATACGTTGTTCCTTTAATTGATGCTAGAAGAGATTATTTCTATGCAGGTGTATATTTAAATGGAAAAAATATTATGTCAGATCAATATATTTCTAGGATTGATTTATTAGATAAAATTAAAAAAATTACTAATTTGAATAATGTTTATTTTGTTAGCTATGATAATATAGATAATTTAGATGTTCATTATCCTGAATTGGTTATTGAAAAAATAATAAAAAAATATTCTAAAAGAAAATCTTTAAATCCACATAGTGTTAATCCAAATTATTTAAAAAAGGTAGAAGCAGAAGAAAAATTAAATGATAAAAGAAACAAATAATATTGATTTAATTAATAGTTTTCTTAGATTTTTTAATACAGAATATACTGATAATCCTTTTAGAAAATACATAGTTTATGATGATATTGCGATACTAGTATATAGTGAAATTTATGATAGATTAGAAATTGATTATATATTTGTTTTAGCTGAATATCGAAAACAAGGTATTGCTTGCAAATTATTAGATTATTTGTTTTGGAAATATAATTATAGTTGTTCGTTGGAAGTTAGATGTGATAATGTATCAGCAATTAATTTATATAAAAAGTATGGTTTTAAAATAGTTAGTATTAGAAAAAATTATTATGAGAATATAGATGGTTATTTAATGATTAGGATGTGATTTTAATGAAAGATGTATATATATTTGCAGTAGAATCTAGTTGTGATGAAACTAGTGCATCAATAATTAAAAATGGTTGTGAAGAAATTGCTACTACAGTTTTAACTCAAATGGATATTCATGCTCTTTATGGTGGTGTTGTTCCAGAAATAGCAAGTAGAAAACATATTGAAAATATTACAATAGTTTTTGAAGAAACATTTAAAAAAGCAGGGTTATCTATTGATGATATGGATGCTGTTGCTATAACATATGGTCCAGGGCTTATTGGATCATTATTAGTTGGAGTTGAAGCTGCTAAAACATTAGCATATGCACATAATAAGCCTATTGTTCCTGTTCATCATATTGCGGGACATATATATGCAAACAACTTAGAAAAACCTATGCAGTTTCCTTTAATAGCGCTTGTTGTTAGTGGTGGTCATACTGAATTAATTTATATGAAAGAAGACTATTCATTTGAAAAAATTGGAGGGACTTTAGATGATGCTGTTGGTGAAGCTTATGATAAAGTTGCTCGTGTTATGGGGCTTAAATATCCTGGTGGTCCATTAATAGATGAATATGGTCATAGAGGTAAAGACACATATAATTTACCTATACCTTTAAATGATAATTCATATAATTTTAGTTTTAGTGGAATTAAATCTTCTGTTATTAACTTAATTCATAATGAAACCCAAAGAGGTAATAAAATTAATATTTATGATTTATCGACTTCTTTTCAAGAAAGAGTAGTTGGTATTTTAGTTAAAAAAACAATGAAAGCTTTAAAAGAATATAATTGTAACAATTTAATTATTGCTGGAGGTGTCTCTGCTAACAAAAGATTAAGAGAATATATGAAACAAGAATGTGAAAAAAATAAAATAAATTTGATTGTTCCTAATATTAAATATTGTACCGATAATGCAGCAATGATAGGTGCAGCTGGATATTATGCATATAAGCTTGGAAGAAGAGCATCAATTGATTTAAATGCAAAAGCAAATGATAAATTAAATTAAAAGAGAGTTTGATTAAAGACTCTCTTTTAAAATTGAATTTATCATCCTAATTACTTCAATTTTCATTTCATTATAATTCAATAAATTATGTTTATGATAAACTATTTCATGGCAATAATTTTCAACTATTCCAATAATTATATGTACTTTTTCATTTATATTTTTAATATTAAAATTATTTTTAATTAATAATTCAGCTAGTTCTTTTGTAAAATTTATCTCTTTGTCATGAAATATTTGTGCAACATCATTATCCAAATGAGATAGTGCTATCATCTCTTCATGTGCTTTCTTTGATAAAGTATGTTTTTCAATAAATGCATTTAACATTTCATTTATTAATTTTTCTAATTTATCAAATTTAATTTCATTATCTTTTAAAATATCTACAATTGGAAACATAATATTATCTGAATAATTTTTTATTCCTTCAATAAAAATTTCTTTTTTGTCATTAAAATATTGATAAATAATTCCTGTCGATACATTTGCATATTTCGCAATATCATTAGTATTAGTGTTATAATACCCATTTTCACACATTAGT
The DNA here is from genome assembly GCA_964642345.1 of uncultured Muribaculaceae bacterium. Lineage (GTDB taxonomy): Bacteria > Bacillota_I > Bacilli_A > RF39 > UBA660 > CAJOJO01. Next base: position 3,443 of record CAZXOH010000008.1, read on the forward strand.
TCAAATCCCTTTTCTATAATTTTGTTTCTTTTTTCAATTGACCTTTTTTGAGTTGGAATTCTAGTTTCAGCCATTAAATCACTTCCTAATAATTATTATACATCTTATATTAATTTTTTTCAACAAATGTGATAAAAATATCATATTTTGTTGACTTGTAAATATTATAAATGTATAATTATATTGAATTTAAAAATTATATATTAAAAGGAGATAATTTATGAAAAAATATAGATTTAATATAAACAATTTGGATTGTGCAAATTGCGCTAGAGAAATAGAAGAATTTTTAAATAATAATAATGATTTTCAAAATGCTAATGTCAATTTTAATACATTAAAACTAACATATGAATCAAATATTGATTTTACTATTAATGAACTAAATAAAATAGTAAAAAAAGTTGAACCAGATGTATTTGTTTCTAATGAAAAAATAATTCAAAAAAAAGAATATAATTTAATTGTTTTGATTATTGCCTTAATTATTGGTACACTTAGTTTTTTTTTAAAAATTCCCAATTATCTAAAAGTAGTATTATATATTATTTCTTATTTTTTATTATTATATAGAACTACTTTTAATGCAATTAAATTATTATTTAAAAGTAGAACAATTAATGAGAATGCTTTAATTACTATTTCTTGTATAGGTGCTTTAGTAATTGGTGATGTTATGGAAGGAATAATGGTTATAACTCTATATACTATTGGTAAAATACTAGAAGAAAAAGCTGTTAATAATTCAAGAAAATCTATTAAAAATTTACTTGATATAAAACAGCCTTTTGCTAACAAAAAAAATAAAAATGAAATTCAAAAAATAAATGTAGAAGATATTAAAGTTAATGATATTTTAATAGTAAAAAAAGGTGAAAAAATACCTGTTGATGGTGTTGTTATCAAAGGAAGAACTTATTTAGACACTTCTGCTTTGACCGGTGAATCAAAATTAGAAATAAAAAATATTAATGATGTAGTTTTATCTGGAACCATTAATGTTGGAGATTTAATAGAAATGCGTGCTACTTCTTTATATGAAAATTCTATGGTTGCTAAAATATTAGATTTATTAGAAAGTGCTACTGATAAAAAAACTAAAACAGAGACAATGGTTTCAAAATTTAGTAAAGTTTACACACCACTTATAATAATTTTAGCAATATTAATTATTATAATTTTACCATTATTTAATGTATCATTATCTGATAGTATATATCGTGCTTTAACTTTTTTAGTAATTTCTTGTCCTTGTGCTATAGCAATTTCTGTTCCTCTTTCTTATTTTACTGGTATAGGAGTAGCTAGTAAAAAAGGAATTTTAATTAAGGGAAGTAATTTTCTTGATAATTTAAGTAATGCTAAAAATATTATATTTGATAAAACAGGTACACTTACAAATGGTACATTTAGTGTTTTAGATATTGAAATATTTGACAAAAACTATTCTAAGAAAGAAATCATTGATATATTAGTAAAAGGTGAATCTTTTTCAAATCATCCAATTGCTAAATCGATATTAAATTTAACAGACTGTAAAATTGATAATAGTGATGTAAAAAAATATAAAGAAATAGATGGTAAAGGAATTTATTTTGAATTAAATAATCAAGAAATATCAATTGGTAATAAAAAAATATGTAATTGTAATGAAGAAGCAATTTTACATTTAAATATAGATGGTAAACATGTAGCATCAATTACAATTAGTGATGGTATTAAAAATAGTGCGAAAAAAGTGATAAAAGAATTAAAAAAGCAAAACATTAAAACTTATATGTTTACTGGTGATAAAAAAGATGTAGCACTAGATATTGGTACAAAATTGGGTATAGATGATATCAGATATGAAATGTTACCTACTCATAAATTTGAATGTTATGAACAAATCTCGAAAAATAATGAAATTACTATATTTGTTGGTGACGGTATTAATGATGCTCCTGTTTTAAAAAGAGCAGATATTGGTATATCAATGGGTTCTGGTGGAACTGATTCTGCAATTGAAGCTAGTGATATAGTATTAATTTCTGATGATTTAGAAAAAATATTACAAGCAATTAACTTATCAAAATATACAAAATATATAATAAGACAAAATTTAATATTTGCTATTACTGTTAAAATTGTTATATTATTATTTAGTGTTTTTGGCTTAGCTAATATGTGGTTAGCTGTATTTGCTGATACAGGTGTAACATTATTAACTATTTTAAATACATTAAGAATAATAAATTCAAATAATTAAAAAAATTTATTTTGAAATAATTTATATCAAAATTTAATTTGATTTTGTTCATTATTTAAGTTATACTATATATAGAATAAGAGGGATAATATGATACTTAGAAAACCATATGCAATATTAATTAAAAATTTTAAATTAATTCACTTTATATTGTCAGCAATGATGGTTTACCTATTTTATAGAACAAATTCTATATTAAGATTCTTAAATGAATATATAAGCACATCTCAAATAAAAATAGCTGATACCGTTTTAGATGAATTATTTGGGCCAATCTTTATTATTTTAGTTTTATTTATTATTTTACTAACTATAATAATAATGGGGTTGTTAGCATTTAAAAAGAAACCAATTAAATTTTATATTTATAATATTGTTGTATATATATTTTCTACTGTTATATATATAATTGCTTTTTATACAATCCAAAAATTACAATATGGATTATTGGATGTTAAGACATTAAAATTATTGCAAGATTTTACTTTAGTGACATTGTTACTTCAAATAACAACTGTTATAATAACAATTGTAAGAGCAACAGGATTTAATATTAAAAACTTTAATTTTGAACAAGATTTGGAACACTTAGAAATAGTAGAAGCTGATAACGAAGAATTTGAAGTAAATGTTGATGTTGATACTGATAAATTATTAAGAAAAATTAAAAGAAAATTAAGATATGCTAGATACATATATGTTGAAAATAAACTATTTATTAATATTTTAATTTTAATAGCGCTATCAGTTATGGCAATTGTTATTTATTTTAATACTGATGTTTATAGTAAAACATATAGTAAAAATGAAACATTTAAAACAGTAAGATTTATTTTAGAAACAAATGATAGCTATCGAACAAAATATTTAAATAGAACTAAAACAATAGATGATGGATATGAATTAGTAATAGTAAGAATAAATGTTAAAAGAATATATTCTAAAAAAATAGGATTGAATACTGGAAGATTTATATTATATGCTAACAAAAATTTATATTATCATACTGTAGACTATAAAGATTATTTAAAAGATTTAGGAGAAACATATATAAATAATAATATATCTAATGATAAGTTTGACAATTATATATTAGTTTTTAAGGTTAAAGAAAGTGACATTAGTAATAAAATGATTCTAAAATATACTGATTTTACTAATGATGAAGTTAAAATTAATATTTCACCAATTGACTTAAATATTAAAACAGAAGAGTCATCTTCATCATTAGGTAATGAACTTGTATTTAACAATAGCATATTTAAAGAGACAAAATTGAAGATTGAAAGTTATGAATTTGGGGATAGCTTTAAAATTGATTACAATTATTGTACTAGTACAGATTGTTATGCATCAGCTGAGTATGTTAATGTTTCAGCAACTGATAATTATAATAAAACACTTTTAAAAATTGTTGGTACATTTAGTTATGATGAAACATTGCCAATTATTAAAAATAGTAGCATGTACAAATTTATCAGTAATTATGCTGTTATTAAATATAAAGAAAACGGTACAATGAAAACTTCATTAACGGAATTAAAAGAAGTTAAGCCTAAAAAAACAACTGTTGAAAATACATATTTTATAGAAGTTTCAAATAAGTTAAAAGATTCTGAAAATATAATATTGGAATTCAATATTAGAAATAAAATTTATTCATATACTATTAGATAAAATTGGTTATTCCAATTTTTTTCTTTATCATGAACATACTAAAAATGTTAATATAATTTTACACATATTTTTACATTAAACTTCTAAAATTTATTTGTTTATAAATAAAAATATGTTATAATGTCTATAAGAGTGTAGGAGGGATGAATAGTGAAAAATAAATTATTGCTTTTAGTAGTTAGTTTTTTCATTTTTGCTCCTTCAAGTAAAGCATATTTATGTGATAATTCTACAAAAGTAGAATATCAAGAAATGGCTAAAAATATTTCTGTTAATTATGAATATACAGAAAGTGATGATGATGTTAATTTTAGTATTAAAATTTCAAATATTCCTACAGATTTTATTGTATTAGATGTTATTAATAATAAAAAATATTATTCTAGTTCTAATTCAAGTGAAATTTTGATAGAAAATGTTTCTAAAAATACTAGTTATAGATTTGATATATCGAAAAATGAAATAGCTTGTGGTTCAATTGTATTTTACTCTCATTATATAAATATACCTGCTTATAATAAGTATTATAAAGATGCTATTTGTGAAGGAATTGAAGATTATAAACTATGTAACAAATGGCTAAATGTAACAATAAGTTATGATGAATGGAAAAATAAAATAATAGAATATAAAAATAGTTTAAATAAAGAAGAAGAAATACCAGAAGAAAAAGAAAAAAGTTGGATGGAAAAAATTATAGAATTTTATTCAAACTATTATATGTTCATATTGCCAGGAATAATAATTGTAAGTTGTTCAGGCATATATTTATATAATAAAAAACACGATTTATTTTAGGAAGGTGAAGTATGAAAAAGAAAATATTGTTTATGATTTCAGCAATGTCATTTTTAATTGCTTTTCCTAATTATGTTAGTGCAAGAAATGCTGATGCATGTAAGCTAGAAGACTCAAAGGCTATTCTAAAATTGGATGAAGTTGCATCGGGGAATATGGGAAATAGATATTCACATATTTTTTCAGGACATTCTAGTACTACTTATTTTGCTATGACACTTGATGGTTATCAAGCAATGTGTATTAGTCCAGGTTTTGCTGCACACAGTAGTGATAAATATGAGTATGTAAGTGCTGCTACCAGTTATAATCAGATTCATGGCTTTGCATTTTATAAATATGGATCATATAAAGGAAGTTCACAAATAAAATGGGCTATTTCACAATTAGTTGTTTGGGAAGGAATAAATGTATATAAAATTGAACAGTTGTTAGAAAATGATTATTTGTTAAAAGATGAACAAACTAAAAGAAGATATAATGAAGCTGAAAGAATGGCATATGCAATTGAATTAATTGGAATTATTCAATCTAGTTCTGGTAATTTTTATATTTGGAGAAATGTCACTCGTTCTGGTCAAGATTTGATAACCACTTTAGATGGTTGTATAGAAGAACAAGAAGAGGCTGCTGTTTGTCCATTAGGTACAATGGTAAAAACAAATCCTGGAATGAGTTGTGTAACTGCCAAGGGTGGTGTCAATGTAGAAGGATTTAGTTATACAGCAACTCGTGGAACAAGAGCAGATGTTCATGTACAATATGGCGAAGAAAAAGCATTATCAGGCAATGCTTATTGTCGTGTTTATTGTGAAGAGTCAGGTGCTGCTACAATGCCGGGTGCGTTTGGTGAAAGCCTTCAAATCGGTTCATTTATGATTTGGCCAACTTCTGAATCTAATAGTAGCAGTAAATTTTATAAAAATGCTTATCCATTAAAATTTGAAGGAAAATTAACTTGTAGAATAGGAATTTTACCAGATGAAAGTATGCCATATTCTTGTGAAAAAGATCCTGTTGAAGATTATAGTACTATATATAATTATTTAAAAGATCGACGTAATAATAAGACTTACCAAAGAAATTCTACCGTTGGTACTTTAGAAAAAATGAGACAAAAAATTACTACTTCTGTAACAGAAGCACCTAATAAGTCAACTTATTATACTTGGTGTGAAAGTGCTTATGATAATGCTTCTTGGGCTAGTAGCTCCGACTATAAATATTCTAAAGCTAAAGAATTAATGCAGGAAGCAAAAAAACCATATGATGAAGCAGCTGCTAAGGTCACTAATTATACGGGATTTAAGTCAGAGAAATATTTAGATGACAATGGTATATGGCAAACAAGAAATACAGCTGATTATGAAAAATTATTAGCTGCTGAAGCTGCTGCTAAGGAAGTTTATGAAGCTAAAAAAGCAATTGTTGATGCAATTGAAGAGGGGATTAAAAATTGTACTAACTATACTTATAATTTTGAATTAGCACGTCAAATATTATTAACATATAAAGAATGCGCGGAATATAGTGCGAGTGCAGATTTATATGATTTCTCATCATCAGCTTCGTTAAATTACAGTGATGAGGAATATAGTGTTGGAAATATTTATCCTGAAAATTCATCTGTAAGTACTGAAGGTGAAATGGAAGGAAATAAAAGCCTAATAGATGATAGTTATAAAAGTGCAAGCCTTAAATTTGAACAACTGAAAAAACAAACAACTAAAACATCAGGTGATTTAACTAATATAGTTAATACAATTAAAACACGTGAATTTAGTATTTATAAATCTGATACATATATGTTAGAAACAGAGTATAAATATTTAGATAAAGAAAAATTAGAATATAAAAAGAATAATTCAGGATTATCAAATTATATATCATTTGATAATACAGTTATTCCAACTTCATATGAAAATGAGATTGGGAAAGAATATTGGTTAACGATTTCTAATATTAAATTTGGTATGGCTGGATTTGGAGCAGATGAATTAAGCAATGGTACAACTTATGCTTGCCCTGTTCAATTTACGAAAACAAGAACACCAGATACTTGTATATGCCCAGAAGGAACAGCAAATGCTGGGAAGGACTTAACTTGTTATATTAAAGATGATGATATGACTTGCGCAGATGCTAAAATTCAATATTGTAATGATTCATCAATTATTATTCCAGAAGAATGTGGTAGTGATTTATATTGTGATGCACCAATGGATAATATTTCAATAGGATCATGTATTAATTCAGGTGGAACAAGAGCTAGTTGTGTTGCACAATTTTGTCCAAATTCAAATGATATTAAATGTCCTAATACAAATAACGTTGATGATCCAACGATGGATGATAGATTAAGAGATTGCGTTGCAGTTAAGATTAATCAAGGAATAAGTAAAACTGAAGCAATAAATGCATGTGAACAATTAGTTTGCCCATATACAAATGGGAAAAGAATAATTTATCGTACGATTAAATTGGAAAATCCATTTCCAAGTATGGATGCAGATGCAACAGTAACTCAAAAAAATCTAAAAATTGGAATGTTTAATAATACGATAAAAGGTAGATATCCAGGTTCAAATTGGAATGGTGTAACGCTTGTTTCAAAGAAAATTAGAAATAACAGAGGTGTTTCTGGAACGACTATATATCAAGAAAAAGAACCATTATATACATTTGTATTAAATGGAACTACAATTCAAAGAATAAGAGATTACAATGATAAACAACAAGAAGGATATAATGATTTTACATTAGATTGTAAGATTAATAATTCTGCAGCTTGCGTTAGTTATTTTGTACATAATACATCGTATGGATTAACAAGTGGAGAATGTTATAAAAACACAAGTAAAAATGATTTTTACAAATGTGCTTCAAGATAGGAAGGTGATAAAGTGAAAGAATCATTCTGGGGTGTATTAGTAGTAGTACTTGGAGTAGTTTCTGTCGCATTTATTATCTTCTTTCAAAATGTTACTAATACAGATGAACAAAATTATATATTATTGAAAGAAATAACAGAAGCTGCAATGTATGATGCTGTTGACTATTCAGAATATAGTGCAACAGGAAATGTTTGTATAAATAGAGAAAAATTCGTTGAGAATTTTATAAGAAGGTTCGCTGAAAGTGTATCTATAGGAAACACTTATCAAATAGATATTTATGACGTTAGTGAGTGTCCACCTAAAGTAAGTTTACAGGTGTCCGCTAAATTAAATTCTAATGTTACAAGCGAAATAATGGAGTTTGATATTGTAAATAGGCTTGATGCAATATTAGAAACACCATATTAGAAGAAAGGAAGAGAGAAAATGAATAATTTTATTATCGCTGCAAAAAGATTTTTGCAAAATAAAAACACAGTTACAATATTAGGAGTTCTTATAATTATACTAGTTTTATTCTTTGGTTATCGTTATCAAATTAATAAAATGGTTAATCCAGTTTCTAATATACCAGTAGCTGCCGAAACAATTCAGCCAAAAACAAAAATTACATCTGATATGATTGAATATATCGATGTAGCACCAGTTGTATTACAAAGTAATGTAATAAGAAATAAAAATCAAATAATTGGTAAATATAGTAATTATAATACTGTAATACCACAAGGAAGTATGTTTTATACAGATGTAGTAGTAGATGAAAGTGACTTACCAGACTCTGCATTTGTAGAATTAGCAGAAGGAGAAGTTCCATATAATTTCCCTGTTACAATGGATTCAACATATGGTAACTCAATTTATCCAGATAATTATATTGATATTTACATGAAAGCAGTAAATGAAAATGGACAATTAATGGTAGGGAAATTAATAGAAAATGTTAAAGTTTTAGCAGTTAAAGATTCACAAGGTAGACATGTTTTTGAAGATAGTTCAGAAGCAAGAACACCATCTACTTTAATCTTTGGACTACAACCTGAACTTAATATTCTACTTAGAAAAGCAAGTTATATGTCTTCATTCTCTACTGTATTGTTCCCAGTTCCACATGGAGTATCAGTTGAAACTGCAGAAGGTGAAACTGCTGTAAGTTCACAAACTTTAAAAGACTTTATTAATGCCAATACTGTTCCAAATGATGAACTTCAAAATAATACTGAAAAAACTGAAGAAACAACAGAAAGCTAATTATTATGAATAACAGTATGTTTTCCCAAATTGATTTTGGGCCAGTTAAAGAATATCTAGATAATGATGATATTACTGATATTTCATATAGTAATGGTGGACAAGTATGGTTAAAAACATTATCAAGGGGGATATTTAGAGTTGAAAATCCGGCTATAAATAATGCATTTATGGAGAAATTAGCGTTCCAATGCTCCAATGTAATGGGTAAGACATTTAATATGGCTCATCCATTCTTGGATGCTGAGGAAGCAGAATTACGTCTTAACTTTATACATGATTCTATTGCAAAAAATGGAATTGCTTGTGTTATACGTAAAACACCTGCAAAAATTAGACTTGAAAAAGATAAATTATTAAAAGATAAATATATAGAGTTAGATATTCATGATTTCTTAATACAATGTGTTCAAGGTCATTGCAATATAATCGTATGTGGTGAAACTGGTTCGGGTAAAACAGAATTCGTTAAATATTTGGCTGCACATACTAGACCTGATGAAAAGATAATTACAATTGAAGATACATTAGAACTTCACTTAGATAGAATATTTCCTCATAGAGATATAGTCGCTATGAAAACAAATAATATTGCATCTTACTCAGATGTATTAGTTACTTGTATGCGTCAAAACCCTAAATGGATTTTACTATCAGAAGTTCGTAGTGCGGAAGCCGTAATGGCAGTTCGTAACTCAATTTCTTCTGGTCATTATATTTTGTCTACAATCCATGCTGATAAAGCAGCATCAATTCCAAACCGTATGTATAGTTTACTTGAAACAAATCAAGATATTGAACAATTTTTGAAATCAATTTATAGATATGTTCAAATAGGTGTTTATATAAGAGGTTATCAAGATAATCAAACAAAAAGATTTGTACGTGAAATTGGTGAAGTTACGGAATTTTATGTTGATGAAAATAATAATGCTATATATAATGTAATTTATCAAAAATCATCAAGTGGTCGTGTAATTAAAAAAAGACCATCTAAATATTTAATAAATTATTTAGATGCACAAGGTGTTATTCTTAATGAAAATATCATTAAGGAGACTGATTCTTCAGAAGAAGATTCAACAAATAATGTTGAAGTTATCTTAGAATAGGAGGTATAATATGGAGTTTGTAATATTTATACTTGTAGCTTTTATTGTCGTGTTTGTTATGTCTTATCGTAACCATCAAGGTGATAGTATATACAAGTATATTTCTAAAAGAGCAGGAAGTATATATGATAGATTTGCACCATATTCTTTTAAAGAAATTAGACAAAAAGTAAAAGAATTAGGACAAGAATATACTAAAAAACAATATACAATTCAAATTACTGTATTTGCTGTTTCAGCAGCAGTAATATCATATTTATACTTCTATAATATAATTATTTCTATAATTTATGCAGTAATTGCAGTATCAGTTATACCTTATCTTACATATTTAAGATGTAAAAGGTTATATAGTGAGTATATATTTGAACAAATTCAAGTATATACTACAAATACAATTATGGAATTTGCTACAACACAATCATTTGTTAAAGCATTAGAAGGTGTTGTTGAATCAGGTATCTTAGAAGATCCTGTTAAATCAGATGTTCAAACAATGATTGATTTAGCATATGAAAATGGTACTGTTGATCAATCAATTGATTACATGAATGAAAAATATGATTATTTTATTGTAAGAAATATGCACCAATTATTCTTACAAATTACAAATGAAGGTTCTAAAAATTCTAGTGATGCACTTGAAAATATGTCATTAGATATTGATATGCTTGTTGAAAATGTATATCGTGATAGAATGGATAGAGCTGAATTTCATAAAAAATTCTTACAATTTGGTATTGTATTATATTTAATGGTTATGTTAGTTCAATATTTATTAGGTGTTGAATCATATATTAAATTATTAGATAGTAATTTTCTAGTACAAATTTTATTACATGGAATTATAATAATAAATACTTACTTCTTATTAAGTGGTGAAAAATATTATAATGAGAATGTGGGGGCTGAATAATGGAATTTATAATTATAGCTGCAGTTTTAATATTTATGCTTGAATATACTAAAACAATTGATACTAGAAAATTTATTGGAGATACAGAACCTTATTTTAGATTTTTAATGGAAGAAGATTATAAATTTTTACTTAATATTAGATATGGTGATACTGTTGATATAAATGATTTATTTGGTAAAAGAGTTAGAAACGGTTTAGTTACTATTATATGTTTAATTTTCTTATTTTCAATGTATAATAGTTCATTTATAAATGTTTTAGTTTCATTTATATTAGGATATGTAGTATTTAAACAACCATATACTAAATTAAAATCTTATTATAAGAAAAATTTATCTAGAATTGATCAAATGTTGCCATATTATTTAAAAAGCTTGGAAATATTAATACAACATTATACTGTTCCTGTCGCTTTATCAAGATCTATTAAAACAGCTCCTGAAATATTTCAATCAGGATTAAGAAGATTAGTTGCAAGAATTGATGAAGGTGATTCAAGTGTTGAACCATATATGGATTTTGCTAAAGAATATCCTGTTAGGGATTCAATGCGTATGATGCGTTTATTATATCGTTTAGGTTTAGGTTCACAAGAAAATAAACAAGAACAATTAGTAATGTTTTCAAGAACAGTTTCTACATTGCAAAATAAAGCAAGAGAACAAAAATATAAGGCAAGACTTGAAACAATGGAAAACAAAACAATGCAAATGTTATTTGTAACAGGTGGTGGAATTTTAATTTTACTATTGTTTGCAATGATGAGTATGATGAATTTTTAAGAAGAATTTAATTCTTCTTTT
>CAZXOH010000009.1:0-14515 GCA_964642345.1 uncultured Muribaculaceae bacterium
TATTTACTTGTAAAATGACCAATTTTGTTAATTCGTATACAAATTATATTAAATTCACTAGTGAATTTTAAAAATTGGTTAGACCAATTTTGATTTTTGGTAAAAATTTAAATTTTTTTAAATTAAAATATAAAAACCATTCATTATTTGCTTACTTAAGATACTAAAAAAAATACATATATAATGACCTTTTACCATTTTGAATGGCAAACAAAAATGAATAGCTTTTTACTATTCATTTATTGATTTTTCATATTCAGATTTAACTTGACTATCATTTATTGTTAATTTATAATCATTTCTGATTTTAGCCCAAGTACTATTATATAATTTTGAATCATTATTTAATTTTTCATCTACAAGAGCATCTTTTATTTCTTCTTTAGCATCTTCTAAAGATTTTTTAGCAGTTTCACTAACTTTTAAAATAACATGGTATCCATAACTAGATTTAACTGGTTCACTAGTATATTCACCATCTTCAAGTGCGATTGATGCTTTAAAGAATTCATCATCAACATCACCTTTAGTAAAGTTTTCAACTAAACCTTCTGATTCTTTAGAACCATCATCTTCAGAATAATCATTAACTAATGTAGCCCAATCTTCACCAGCGGCATATTTATTAATTACTTCTTGTGCTTTAGCTTTAGCAGCTTCTTCAGCAGCAGTTGTTTCTTCATCAGTCATTTCATCAGTTGTTTCAGGTTTAATTAAAATATGTTTAACTGTATAAGTTCCATAGATGTTTTCATCATAATATTTTTTAATTTCATCATCAGTTAATTGATTTTCTAAATAATTAGTAACCACTTTTTGTTGTTTAACAGATACTAAATATTCATTAATTAATGCATCTTCGTTAGCATATCCATATTGTGTTAAAACATCTTCCCAAGTATATCCAGCTGATTCATATTGAGTTTTAATTGATTCAATATATTCTTTTGCTTCTGTTTTAGCTTCTGCTTTATCATCATCTGATAATTCTTTATCACTAATATATTCATCAATTAATGTTATTAATGCATCTTTTCCATATTTTTCTTTTAATGTATCAAATAATTGTTCAGCAGTATATTCTTTATCCTTAATACTTGCTATTACTTCATTACCATCTGATAATTTAACTTTATGTCCTAATACAATTAAAACAATATTAATAACTAATAAAATACAGATTAATCCTAGTAATAAATTCTTAGAATTATCTTTAATAAAATTAGAAAACTTATTTTCTTTTTTTACTTCAATTTTCTTTTCAACTGGTTTTTCGATTGGTTTAGTTTCTTTTTTAACTTCTTTTACTGGTGCTTTTTTAGTAGCGTTTTTAGCTACGTTTTTTTTCGTTGTACTTTTGTTTGTACTCTTTTTTGTAGATTTTTTACTTTCTGCCATTTGTTCTATCCTCCTCGTACATATACATTTTATCAAAATAAATTTAAAAAAACAACAAAATTTAGTCAGAAATAATCACAAATATAGTATTTTTCCATAGAATAATGTGAAAAGATAAAAAGGAGGAATGCTTTATGTGTAATACAGGTGTATCTGGAGCTGCAATCGTTTTAGTATTATTTATTCTTTTAATTATTATACTAGGGGCTTATATTTAAGTCTTTAGGAGGTGAAAATATGTCATGTTCTAAATCTTGCAGTGAAAATACAAACCAACCAACTAATGGAAATAACTATGTTTGTATATTAGTTTTATATATATTATTAGCTATTATAGTTGGTTCATTTATTTAAGGGATTAATCCCTTTTTTATTTTAAAATTTCATTTATACTATCATAATTATATCCTTTACTATAAAGTTTATTTTTTAATTGATATTTTAATTCTTCATTTTGATATTTTTTAGATAATTTTTTTAATAAAAATTCATAATCTTTTTTTATATTATTTGTTTCATCTATTTTATACTTATCTAACTCATTTATTATTTTTTCTTTATCATATCCAGATTCTATTAATTCATTTATTATTTTTTGCTTAAACATATATATTGATTTATTATTATTTTTAATTTTCTTTGATATTATTTTATTTATTCTTTCAGGATATAAATCTTCATATTTTTTTAATTCTTCATTTATTTTATTTAACTCTATGTTATGTTCCAATAATTCTTTTCTTATTTTATTTGGACCATTTAAAGTTAAATTCATCTTGTCACTTATATATGCTTTTAAATATAAATCATCATTTATTAAATTAAGACTTTTAAGTTTTTTTATTATTTTTTCTTTTTCTAAACATTCAAGTTTATCAAGATATTTGTTTATTTCAACTTCACTTCTCATTTTAATAGAAATATATTTTAATGTTTTATTATAAATATCATAGTAATTATTTTCTAAATTTAATTTATTATATAAATTCGAATCAATATTTTTTTTAAATAACAAACCATTATTTAATATAACATCTTCATATAATTGTAATTTTGTATGATCATCTAACTCTATTAAATATTTACCTGATTTTTGTTTTTTTATTTTCATTTTATCACCCTTCTAATTATATCAAACGTTTGTTTGTTTTTCAACATATTAAAAGCAGATTACTCTGCTTTTTTTGAACTTGATAAATAAGTTACTTTTTCTGCTACTACTTCTACTATTTGTCTTCTTGTTTCTTCGTCTAATTCAATATTTCGTGATTGGATTCTTCCTTTTACACCAAGTAAATCACCTTTATGACAATATTCAGCTGCATTTTCTGCAATGCCTTTCCATAAAACACAAGTTATAAAATCAGTGTCATATTCGCCATCTACATTTTTATAACTGCGTGGAACTGCTAAAGTAATATTAGTAACTTTATTGCCATTTTCTGTTGTATAAAGTTCAGGATCTCTAACTAGTCTACCTACTATTACAGTTTGATTTAGCATAAATTCCTCCTTTCTATAACCAATATACACAATAAAAAAAAAGATTTCAAATGACCAAAAATCCTTTTTCGCTAGCAGATTCACTATTTTTTGCCTAGCCAATTTTCTTTTTTGGCTAGACCAATTTACAAAATTAGTTAAAAATAATTTTTTAGCAAATTATTTAATTCTACAGCATATTCCATCGGTAATTCTTCTCTAAATCTATCAATAAATCCCATTATAATTAATTCTTTAGCTTTTTCTTCACTAATCCCTCTACTCATTAAATAAAATAATTTATCTTTTGATATTTTAGAAACAGTTGCTTCATGATTTATACAAGATGATTCATTATTTACAATATTAGTTGGAATTGTATCTGATTTTGATATATCATCTAATATAATAGTATCACATTTAACTATAGCTTTAGAATTTACTGCATTTTTACTTATTTTAACTAACCCTCTATATGTAGCATTACCACCATTAGCTGCTACAGATTTACTAATTATATTGCTTTCAGTATGAGGCGCTAAATGGATCATTTTAGCACCTGCATCTTGAATTTGACCTTTAGTAGCAATTGCAATTGATATACAATTTCCTTTAGCTTTTTCCCCATTTAAAATACAACAAGGATATTTCATATTAGTTTTTGATCCTATATTACCATCTATCCATTCCATTAAACCATTTTCTTCAACAATTGCTCTTTTAGTAACTAGATTATAAACATCTGTTGACCAATTTTGAATAGTTGTATAACGACATTTAGCATTTTTTTCAACATAAATTTCAACAACTGCAGCATGTAATGAATCAGAAGTATATGTAGGAGCAGTACAACCCTCCATATAATGTAAGCTAGAATTTTCACCTACTATTATAATTGTTCTTTCAAATTGACCCATATTTTTACTATTAATTCTAAAATAACTTTGCAATGGTCGATCAATAATAGTATTTGGTGGAATATAAATAAATGTTCCCCCACTCCATACGGCTCCATTTAAAGCTGTATATTTATTTTCATCATATTTTACTAAATTATTAAAGTATTTTTTAAAAATATCAGGATATTTTTTTAAGGCTGTATCTGTATCACAAAATATTACTTTTTTTTCTTCAAGATATTCTAACATATTATGATATACAACTTCACTATCAAATTGAGCTCCAACTCCATCTAAGTATTTACATTCAGCTTCAATTAAACCAATTTTATCAAATGTATCTTTTATATTTTTGTCAACTTCATTCCAATTATTTTTTAAGTCAGAAATTTTTTTATAATAATTGATTATATCAAAATCTATATCTAATTTTGGACCAAAATTAGGATTATTTAATTCAATAAATTTTTTATAAGAATTTATTCTAAAATTTTTCATCCATAATGGTTCTTTTTTTATTCTTGATATTTCTTCTACTTTTTTAATATTAATATTTTTCATACTAGTCACCAATCAATATTATATCTTATTTTAAATAAAAAGCAAAACTTTTATTTTGCTTCATACCAATCATTTCCATATTCAAAATCAACTTTAAGTGGTACAGATAGTTTATAACAATTTTCCATTATGTTATCGGCTATTTTTATTACTTTGTCCAATTCTTCTTTTAAGCAATCAAATACTAATTCATCATGTACTTGTAAAATCATTTTTGATTTAATATTTTGTTTTTTAAATTCTTTATCAATTTCGACCATTGCTAATTTAATTAAATCTGCACATGTTCCTTGTATTGGTGTATTAAGTGCTATTCTTTCACCACTTGCTTGAATATTTTTGTTTTTATTAAATAATTCAGGTATTGTTCTAATTCTTCCCATTAATGTTCTTACATATCCATCAATATATGCTTTACTAATAGTTGTATCCATATATTCTTTTATTCCAGGATAAGTATTTAAATATTTTTTTATAAATTCATCTGCTTCAATAATTGAAATGTTTAAATTTTCAGCTAAACCATATTTACTTATTCCATATATTATTCCAAAGTTTACAGCTTTAGCAATTCTTCTATCATTTAATGTTACTTCATCAATATTTTTTTTAAATAAATCTGCAGCTGTTTTTGTATGAATATCAACGTTATTTATAATTGCATCTTTTAAAGAGTCTATATTAGCCATATGTGCCATTAATCTAAGTTCAATTTGTGAATAATCACCACTAACTATTACTGAGTTTGAACTTGGAACAAATGCCTTTCTAATCATTTTTCCATATTCATTTCTAATTGGAATGTTTTGTAAATTTGGCTCAATTGATGATAATCTTCCTGTTCGTGTTAATGTTTGAGTGTAAATTGTATGTATTTTACCATCTTCTAAAATATAATTTTTTAATCCTTCTATATAAGTTGTGTATAATTTAGAAAGTAATCTATATTCAATTATTTTATCAATAATTGGATGCTCAGTTCTTATTTTTTCTAAAATATCCATTGAAGTCGAAAAACCTTTTTTATTTTTTTTACCATGCATCAAATTTAATTTTTCAAATAATATTTCTCCTAATTGCTTAGGCGATGCTATATTAAATGTAGTCCCCGCTAAATCATATATTTCTTGTTCTAAAATTCCTATTCTTTTTCTAAATTCAATTCCCATTTCATTTAAAGTTTCAATGTTAACATAAACCCCATTAAATTCCATATCTCCTAAAACATAAGAAAGAGGTATTTCAATTTCATCAAACAAATATTTTAATCCTTTTTTTTCAATATTACTATATAATAGTTCTTTTGTATCATAAATAAATCTAGCCTTTTTACAAGCTTCTTTAGCAGTTGTTTTAATATCACATTCTATATATATTTCTTTTGATTTTAATTTTTTATACATTGTATCATAAAATGCAATTTCATAATTAAGAGTATTTGCTAAATAAGAAATATCATCTTTAATATTATATTCAAGTAAATATCCTGCTATCTCAGCATCATAATTTATATTTCTTAATTCTATACCTAATTTTTTTAAAATAACATAATGTTTTTTTAAATCATATGTATATTTAATATTTTCATTAAGTATTTTTAAATCAAATAATTCATAAGGAATAAAGATATTTTCTTTACTATTTGATATTGCTACTCCTAATATTTTAGATATATGATAATTATAGCCTAGCATTTCAATATATATACTTGATGGTTCAGTTATTTTAACATCATCAATATTTTCAATTATTTTGTATTCAATTTCTTTTTTTTCATTTTTTTTATTTTGTTTTAAAAACGAATAAAATTCTAATTCTTCATACATTTCATTTAATTTGTCAAAATTTTTTTCTTTTACTTTTATGTCATTTATATTTATTTCCATAGGAACATCTTTAATGATAGTTGCTAAATGATATGACATGTATGCATTTTCTTTATCTGTTTCCAATTTTTCTCTCATTTTGGAAGTCAATTTATCTAAATTTTCATAAACTCCATCTAATGAATCATAGTCTTGTAAAAGTTTTAAAGCAGTTTTTTCGCCTATTCCTTTAACTCCAGGAATATTATCAGATGAATCACCCATTAAGGCTTTTAAATCAATTATTTTTATTGGATCTATTCCATAATTATCTTTAAATATTTGTTTATTATACCTTATATAATCTTTCTGTTTTAATAGTTTTATTTCTATTTCATCAGATATTAATTGTAACAAATCTTTATCACTACTTACGATTAATCCTTCATATTCAGGATCTACTTCGCAATATTTTGAAAATGTACCTATAATATCATCAGCTTCATAATTATCTATTTCATAATATTTAATTCCCATATTAGTTAATAGTTCTTTGGCAATTGGGAATTGAACTTTTAGCTCATCTGGTGTTTCATTTCTTCCACCTTTATATTCTTTATATTCATTATGTCTAAATGTTTTCCCTTTATCAAAAGCAACTATCATGTGTGTTGGATTTTCTTCATTAATTATCTTATTAATCATATTTAAAAATCCGTATAATCCATTTGTTGGAAATCCTTTACTATTTTTCATAAAATTTCCATTATATGCAGTTGCGTAATAACTTCTAAATAATAAGTTATTACCATCTACCATAATTATTTTTTTCATACTATCACATCCTCATATATTATTTTGTATTTAATTTTCTAAATTTATTTGTATCTAGCTTATTTTCTAATTTTCATCATAAAATTTAACTTTATTTGCGAATTGCATTTTTATTAAATCTTCTAATGTGATATCATCGAAATTAATTCATATGTTAACAAAACATAAAAATAATTCGTAAAGTAAATCAGAGTTTTATTATCTAAATTATTATTTTAATCATTAAGGTCTTTATTTTCTAACTATTATTTCTTAAGATTACAAATATATTATACTATATTTTTTAATTTTGCAAAAGACTGATATTTCTATCAGCCTTATAAAATTAACTTCCAGCTGGACCCGTTGGTCCTTGAGGTATAGTTAAATTTAAAACAAAATTAGGTGATGTTCCAGTTATAGTAGCCGAAGCATCTGTCCCAGGTTCTCCAGTTGTAACAGTACCAATAGTTATAACTGGTGTTTCAGCATCTGTTCCTGATGGTCCTGTTGGACCTGTTGGTCCTACTGGACCAGTTGCTCCTGTTTCTCCTGTTGGTCCTGTTGCTCCTTGAATGCCTTGTGGTCCCGTTGGTCCTGTAGCACCAGCTGGAATTCTAAAATTTAAAACAACATTTTGATCAGTTCCCGAATTTGTAACTGTTGCATCTGTTCCCGGTGTACCTGTTGTAGTAGTACCAACTGTAATTGTGGCTGGACCTGCAGGGCCTGTTGGTCCAACAACAACCAATTTTTCTTTACATTTTTTTCCTTCAAATAAAATTTTCTCAATTTTTTGAGAATATTTTTCATTATTCATTATAATCCTCCTCTACTTTATTTTATGAAAACTAAAAAAATTGATTATTATATTAATCACAAAAAAAAGAGATATATAATCTCTAATATGCTTTAGCAAAATTTACAATATATTTTGCTTTTTCTCCACAACATATACATTTTTCATTAATTGGTTCTCTATCACTAATACATCTACTTGTTGCTGTAGTATCCTCTTTTATTTTTAATTCACACTCTGTTTTACCACACCAAGGTGCTTGTATGAAACCGCCAACTGATTCTAATTTTTCTTTAAATTCATCATATGTCGAAACTTTTGTCATATGTTCACTTAAGAAAGCACAAGCTTTTTCATACATTTCATTATGAATTATATTTAATAATCCTATTATAGTTTCTGATAAATTAGAATCTAAATTAAGTTCAATTTTATTGCCATCATTTCTTTTAACAACAACACATTTATTTTTTTCTACATCTTTAGGTCCAATTTCAATTCTAATTGGAATACCTCTCATTTCTGATTCAGCAAATTTATAACCTGGTGATTTATCAGTAATATCAATATCTACCCTTAATCCTTTTTTTTCTAATTCATTTTTTATTTCAGTTGCTTTTTCAATTACCTCTTCAATATTTTGTTTAATAGGAATTATTCTTACTTGAATAGGCGCTACTTTAGGTGGTAAAACCAATCCATTATCATCACCATGAACCATAATAACAGCTCCTATTAATCTAGTTGAAACACCCCAACTTGTTTGATATACATATTGCCATTTATTATCTTTATCCAAAAATTTCATATCAAATGCTTTAGCGAATCCTTGTCCAAAATAATGAGAAGTTCCTGATTGTAAAGCCTTTCCATCATGCATTAATGCTTCAATCGTATAAGTCGCTTCAGCACCAGCAAACTTTTCTTTTTCTGTTTTTAATCCTGTAACCATTGGAATTGCTAACAAATCTGCAGATGTTTTTTTATAAATATTCAACATTTGAATTGTTTCTTCTATTGCTTCTTCTTCAGTTGAATGAATCGTATGACCTTCTTGCCATAAAAATTCAGAGCCTCTTAAAAAAGGTCTTGTTGTTTTTTCCCATCTAACTACACTACACCATTGATTATATTTTTTAGGTAAATCACGATATGAATTTACTATTTTAGCATAATGTTCACAAAATAATGTTTCACTTGTAGGTCTTACGACACATTTTTCATCTAATTCTTCTAATCCACCTTGAGTTACAACTGCACATTCTGGTGCGAAACCTTCAACATGTTCTTTTTCTTTTTGTAATAAATTTTCTGGTATCAACATTGGCATATAAACATTTTGATGTCCTGTTTTTTTAAATTCATTATCCATATATTTTTGAATATTTTCCCATATAGCATATCCATATGGACGATATATTATAAATCCTTTTAAACTTGAATAATCCATTAATTCTGCTTTTTTACATACATCTGTATACCATTTAGCAAAGTCATCTTTCATACTAGTAATTGCTTCATTTTTCATTTTTTCACTCTTTTCTAAACAATTCTATTATATCAAAAACATATATAATTATAAAGTTTTTTCTTTTTCTATGGTTATATTGTCAATTAAAAATTTTTTTGTTGGTTTTTCAGATATCATTTCATAACATAAATTCATACAGTTTTCGTTATCAGCTATTACTTTATAATCAATATATTTTTGATTATTGAAAATTGATGTTAAAGTTGATTCAATTATTTCCGTTATATTTCCATAATCAATATCGTTAAAAAGATAAATTGTAAGTAAATTTAACATATAACATTCGATTCCATCAAAAGTGTTTTTAAGATCATAATATTTTTTCATAGTAGAACTTATTTGATCAAAATCATAATCTTCTATTTTTACATTAACTGCATCGCATAAATATACTTTTTTCCCATCAGTAATAATGTTTTTAATATTTAAGTCAGCATATATACAATTTTGATTTTTTAAATTAACTAATTCTTCTTTTAAATTCATTAATAAATTATATTTTTCTTCATCTGACATTATATCTTTCATTATACAAATAGGATAAAATTTTTTCATATATTTCATTGAAAACCCAACAACTTCATTATTAACTTTAACTAATTTATCAGGTTTAATTAAAATCCCTGTTTTTAATTCATTTACGAGTTTAATTTTATTAACATTAACTTGATTAGAATCATAATATTTTTTTATTAAAATTTCTTTATTATTGGAATTATAAACATATATTTCTGATTCATATCCTTCACTAAGTATATTATTAAATTCATTTTTATTTAATTCTAAATACTCCATTTAACCACCTAAGTAATATTATAATATAATAAAAGAAAAAAGACAATTAGTTATTGTCTTTTATTACTTCTAATGCTTTTCTCATTTTTAAATCATATTTAACCATTTCAATTCCACCAAATAAATTTAAAAATTCATCTTTTTTCATTTGATATTGAGTTGCTAAAACATCTGCTTCTTTTTCAGCATCTTCATCATTTACTTCAATTTTTTCTTCTTTAGCAATTTCTTCTAGAAGTAATCTTTCTTTAACTATTTTTAATGCTTCTTCTTTCATTTGATTTTTTAAAGCTTCTTCATCAGAATTTGTAAATTGGTAAAATTGTTCTAATGTAATTCCTTGCATTTTCAAATTTTCTTCATATTGTTTTAGCATTCTATTGATTTCATCATCAACCATAACATCAGGAACATCTACTTCCATATTTTCTATAGCTTTGACTAATAATGCATCAATAAAATCATTTTCTGCATGTAATTCTTTATGAGCATGAATATTTTCTTCTAATTGTTTTCTTAAAGTTTCTTCTGAATCTATTCCTTCCATTCCTAAATCATCAAAGAAATCTTTATTTAATTCAGGAACTTTTATTGTTTTTACTTCATTTACTTTTACTTTAAATGTTGCTTCTAGTCCTTTTAAATCAGCTGAATGATAATTTTCAGGAAAAGTTACATTAATATCTTTTGTTTCTCCTGCTTTCATTCCAATTAATTGTTCTTCAAATCCAGGTATAAAAGTATTTGAACCAATTGTTAAAGAATAATTTTCACCTTTTCCACCTTCAAATGCAACTCCATCTTTAAATCCTTCAAAATCTATTATTGCTACATCTCCATTTTCAACACTACCATCTTTAGTAATATTTTCAGAATATCTATTTAAAGTTTCTTCTAAAGCATGATCAATTTCTTCTTTTGTAACTTTTACTTCTTCTTTTTTTATTCCTAATTTTTTATATTTACCTAATTTAACATCTGGTTTTTTTGTTAATGTAAATACAAATTCAACATATTTTTCATCAATTGATTTAAGTGCTACTGAAGGTTGAGCGACTATTTCAATGTCTTTATTTTCTTCTATCATTTTATGATAAGCATCATCTAATACTAAATCAGCTGCATCAAAAAATAATGATTCTTTTCCATATTTTTTCATAAATACTGCTTTTGGTGCCTTACCAGGTCTAAAACCATCAATTTTAGCTGTTTTGTTTGCTTCAACAAATGCTTTATCTATGGCATCTTCCCATTCTTTTCCTTCTATTTTAATTGTTATTTCTAATTCATTTTTATTCATAATTTCCTCCTCAAATACTTATAGTATAATATATTTTTTTGTGTTTTACAAGTAAAAAAAGACGTTTGTTACATCTATAAAATGTCTATAATTTTTACTTCATAGTTTCCTGCTTCACATAATACAGTAGCATTTTCGCCTTTTTTAAGTCCTATTATTGCTTGAGCTAATGGTGACTCATTTGATATTTTATTTTCAAATGGATCTGCTTCATTAGTACCAACAATTGTATAAGTATCTATTTCAGAATCATCTAAATATTCAATTTTAACTGTTGTTCCTATTGATACTTTACCATTGTTTTCTTCTTTAATAACTACTGCTTTTTCAATCATTTTTTCTAATTCAACAATTCTTGATTCAACTTGTCCTTGTTCAGCTCTAGCAGCATCATATTCGGCATTTTCAGATAAATCTCCTAATGCTCTTGCTTCTTTTAAAGCTTCAATTACTTCTGGTCTTTTTTCAGTTTTTAAAAACTCTAATTCTTTTTTTATTTCTTCTAACCCTTCTTGAGTTAAATATATTTCTTTTGACATATGTCACCTCTTTATTTAGTTTCTGTATGATAATACTACAGATTATCATTTTTGTCAAATCTTTTTATTCTCATTAAATCATTTTTATATACTTTTTCAGATATTTTTATTTTAACTATTTGTCTTGGATGTCTTACTATTTCTATTTTTTCATTATTTTCATCAAATATTTCATCTATTTTTAGGGTTATGATGGGTATTTTTGGTCCAAATATTTCAGCTAAATCACCTTTTTTAAAGTAATTTCTTTGTTCAATAGTTGCTTCTTTTGTTTCTTCATTATAGTCTAATACAATTCCTAAAAAATCTTGATTTGATATTTCTTCTCTACCATTATAATATTGAGTGGTTTCATCATTTATACCATTAAAAAATTGTGGTACTGAATCTCTGTTAGCACAGTTTCTTAATATTTTTTCATAATAAACATTATATTTATAATTTTCTTTATTATTAATATATTCATCTATTATCCTTCTATAAGTATCAACTATAGTTGCTACATAATAAATAGAGCGCATTCTTCCTTCAATTTTAAAGGATGTTATTCCCATATCTATCATTTCAGGAATATATTTTAACATTGATAAATCTTTAGCGCAAAATGTAAATGGTTTTTCTCCTTTTATTTTATTTTTGTTTTCATCTAATAAATCAAAATCCCACCTACATATTTGACTACATCCTCCTCTGTTAGCATCTCTTTCGGTTAAAAAATTAGATAATACACATCTTCCACTCATTCCTGCACACATAGCTCCATGAATAAAACATTCTAAATCAATGTTCACTTTTTCTTTTATTTCTTTTATTTCTTCTTTGGTTGTTTCTCTTGCTAAAACAATTCTTTTTACTCCTAAATTTTTCCAAAATTTACAAGTTTCATAGTTTAATGTTGAAGCTTGAGTTGATAAATGAATATCCATTTTTGTTGTTTTTAAGGCAATTTCAATTATAGTTGGATCACTTATTATTACTGCGTCAGCACCACATTCTTCTATTTTTTTTAAGTATTCTTCTACTACTTTTATTTCTTGGTTATGTAATACTATATTAACTGTCACATGTACTTTTTTACCTAATTTATGGGCAAATTCACACCCTTCTTTTATTTCATCAAAAGTAAAGTTAATTGCATTAGCTCTAAGTCCTAAAAGTGGTCCTCCTATATATACAGCGTCAGCACCATATAAAAGCGCTATTTTAAGTCTTTCTAAATCTCCCGCTGGAGCTAATAATTCTGGTTTCATTTTTTCACCTACTTAATTTTATATATTGTTGATTTATATAAAAATCCTTTATCTGTTTTTAAATTATAATCAGTATTTTTTCCATTATATTTATTTAATACTTTTATAAAAGTATCTCTATCAATATTAAATTCATTCAATGTTACATAATCTATTTCTAAATTTTTAAATTCTTCATATCCATCTAATACGTAATTAGAATAAACTTCTGTTCCTAATTCGTTATCAATAATCGGATAAATTTTATCTTCCTTTTCAATGTAATTAATTTTAGAATTATCTTTTAAATTAAATGTTTTTAAATAATTCTTTATTCCATGTCTAAAAGATATAAACATTGGTAAATAACCAAATATTGGCGTTATTAATTTTACATTTGTATTTTTTTTAATTTCTTTTATTTCATTTAATGTAATTTCACCTGATAAATAGGCGTAGTTTACTCCATATTTATTCCAAAAATTAATTGTTGCATAATTAGTTACTAGATGTTCATTACTCCATACTAAGTCTGTTTTAAGGTTTAAATCTTTTTTTAGATTGATAAAACAAGTATCCGCATATAATATTCCTGTTATTTTTAATTTATCTAATCCTATAAGAATTGGTTTTAATTTTTCAATATCACTATTTATCATGTTTTTATTAATTGCAATAAATATTTCTGTATTTAAGTTTAATTTTTTTATTGTTTCTAAGTCCAATGTACAAGGTACATTGACACTATATCCTTTTAACCCAAATATAAATCCATCACACCTATTTATTAATTCATTAATATTTGTATTATTTGGCATTACTAATAATTTAGACATAAAATCACCATATATAGTATATCAAAAAAAGACAAAATTGTCTTTATAATTATTGTTTCAATGAATTATTTATTCTAAAACTAAATATACATTAAATGACATGGTCTGTATTATTGATGTAGATGTTGTTGGCCAATCGCTATTTCCTATTCTATGACAATAAATATTTTGGTTATAACCTGATATTGTTAATAAAAATGAAGTTGAATTATATGTCTTATTTATTGTTGAACCAGCTGCGCTTGCATACCAAGATAAACCTCCTGCTTGTCCTCCAAAAGTTCCTGTCTTTACAGTAGACAAGCTTATTATCTCTACGATAAAATTGTTACTTGTTAATTCATTCAAATTAATATTTTGTGGTATTTTCCCAGTATCTTGCAATGTTTTTAAATTAAATGATGTTCCATTTCCTAGTTTTATTATTTGAGATGAACTTCTATTATACAATTCATTCAATGCATCATTTACATTCATACTCGTTCCATCACTTGATGTATACAATACATCACTTGCTTTATATGTTAC